>CAZZWY010000431.1:0-4114 GCA_964657785.1 uncultured Acetobacteraceae bacterium | reverse complement strand
TGGCTCGGACATTCCGGCCGCCGACGTCGGCGGGGTGCTGGTCCGCGTGCTGGCCGGCACCGCCTTCGGCCTGACCTCGCCGGTGCGGACGAGCTCGGAAGTGCTCTGCGTCGATCTCAACTTCGGCCTCGCCTCGGGCTGCGCGCTCACGGTGCCGGCGGCAGCGACGGAGCGTGCGCTCTACAGCACCGACCACGACGTCGAGCTCGACGGCGAGCGCCTTCCCGCGTTCACGATGATGGTCCTGCCGGAGGGTGCCGAGCCGGTACTGACGGCGCCGCGCGGCGCGCGCGTCGCCTTGATCGGCGGGGCACCGCTCGGGCACCGCTTCCTGGTCTGGAATTTCGTCTCGAGCCGCCGCGAGCGCATTCTGCAGGCGCAGGACGACTGGGAGGCCCAGCGCTTCGAGCGCGTTCCGGGCGAGACCGAGTTCATTCCCCTGCCGCCGCGGCATGCCGCCTGAGGTCGCGGCGATCAATCGAAGCGGTAGGTCGCGCCGCCCTGCATGCCGGCGCGCAGCACCCGGTCGACCCCCTCGACGATCACCGCGTTCATGCCGAAGGTGAGTTGCCCGCCGACCCGCACGTCGGCCCGGTAGGCTGCGAGGGTGTCGCCCACGGCATGACCCTGCTCGCCGGTCGACGGCTCGATGTCGGGAACCGGACAGCGGGCGCACGGCTTGACCAGCCGCAGCCGGACCGGGCCGTCGTCGGTCTGGAACACGATCTCGTCGATCGCATCCTCGCCGTTCGCGTCCAGCCCGTCGAGCACCAGGTTGGGCCGAAAGCGCGCGCTCGTGACCGGCGCCTCGCCGGCCGCGGCGAGCCGGCGGTTCAGTTCGTCGAGGCCGGCGACCGAGGTCACGAGCAACGGGAAGCCATCGGCGAAGGCATTTTCGGCCTCCAGCTCGCCGGTCCACTGCCGGTCCGACAGGCGCCGCTCCCCGGGGTCGAAGCGCACCAGGCGCAGGGGTCGGCCGAGGAAGTCGCTGAACCATTGGGCGCAGAGATCGCCCATGTCGTAGGCCGCGACCTCGTCGCGCCACACCGTCGCCCGCATCGGCTTCTCGACCGCATCGAGGGCGATGTGCAGCGCCAGCATGCCGGGGGCTCGCAGCACCATCTCGAAGGTCTTGAGGGTCGGCTGAATGAGTGCCATCCGCGGCAGCTCGCGCTGGGTGACGAACGAGCCGTCGGGGTCGACGACCATCCACGCCCGATCGAGGTCGAGCCCGGTCTCGATCAGCAGGGCCTCGTCCAGCGTGATGCTGCCGCAGGACTTGATCGGATAGAGGTGCAGCGAGCGGAGCACGACGGCGACGTCGAAGGGCTCGCTCGGCGCCGAGGAGACGGCAGGGACGGGACTGTTCACGCGGAAACCTCGGGTCGGTGAGGCCGTGTCGGCGGCGATCGGCGGCGCAGAACGCCCGGATTGTGCCCCGGGCCTCGCCGCCGCGCGCCCGGGGCGGTGCCTACAATCGCCTCGATGACACGCTTCGATGTGCAGGTGCTCGGTGCGGGCATCGTCGGGCAGAGCCTCGCCCTCTCGCTCGCCCGGCTCGGCCTGCGGGTCGCGCTGCGCCGCGAAGCCGGCCTGCCGCCGCGCGACGATGACGTCCGCGCCTATGCGCTCAATGCCACTTCGGTCGGCCTGCTGCGCAGCCTGAAGGTCTGGGAGGGGCTTCCCGCCGGGGCGGCCACGCCGGTGCACGAGATGCAGGTGCGCGGCGACGCGGCCGGCGCTTCGATCGATTTCTCGGCGTGGCAGCAGCGGGTGCCCGCGCTGGCCTGGATCACCGATGCGGCGGTGCTCGAACGCGAACTCGCCGCGGCGGTGCGTTTCGCGCCGCACCTCGAAGTCGTTGACACCGATCTCGACGAGCCCGTTCCGTTGCTCGCTCATTGCGAAGGCCGGGCCTCGAGCCCGCGCGCCGCACTCGGTGTCACGTTCGAGCAGAAGCCGTACGGCCACCGGGCGATCGCGGCCCGTCTCGTCGCCGACCGGCCGCACCGCGGCAGCGCGCATCAGTGGTTTCGGGTGCCGGACGTGCTCGCCCTCCTGCCGTTCGACACGCCGGCGCCGGGGCACTCGTTCGCCCTCGTCTGGTCGCTGCCCGACGAGCGCGCCGACGAATTGCGCCAGGTCGACGAGACCACGTTCGCCGCCCGCCTGGCGGAGGCGACTTCGGGGGCGGTGGGCGGCCTCGCGCTCGCGTCGCGCCGCGCGAGCTGGCCACTCGTGCAAGCGCAGGCGAGCCCCTGGTGCGGTGACGGCTGGGTGCTCGTCGGCGACGCGGCGCACGTCGTCCATCCGCTGGCCGGCCAGGGGCTCAACCTCGGCCTCGCGGATGTGATCGCGCTGACCGGGGTGATCGCCGCGCGCGAGCCCTGGCGCTCGGTCGGCGACGAGAAACTGCTGCGGCGCTACGCCCGCGAGCGCGCGGCGCCGACCTGGGCGATGAGCCAGGTCACCGACGGCCTGGCGGCGCTTTTTTCCATCGACGCGCCGGCCTGGCGGGAACTTCGCAACCGCGGGTTGGGTCTCGTCAATCAAGTGCCGCCTCTGAAGCGCTGGCTGACGAACCGGGCGGTACAGTCCTGAGCAGGCGCGCCGCGCCGCGCTGACTCGAAAGCCGACCCATGCACAAGATCCTTCGCCTCGTCGCCCTCGCCTGCGTCCTTGCCGGAGCCGGGCTCTCCGCCATCGCCCAGGAGGCGGAGATTCGCAAGAACCTCGCCGAGCGACTGCCGCAGTTTCCGAAGATCGACGAGGTCACGAAGACGCCGATTCCCGGCCTCTACGAAGTGCGCATCGGCACCGAGCTGGTCTACACCGACGAGAAGGGCGACTTCCTGCTCCAGGGCGAGATCTCCGACACCCGCAGCCATGCCAACCTGACCCAGCAGCGCATCGACAAGTTGACGGCGATCGACTTCGCGAGCCTGCCGCTGAAGGACGCGATCGTCTACAAGCAGGGCACCGGCGCCCGCAGGCTCGTGATCTTCGCCGACCCGAACTGCGGCTACTGCAAGAAGTTCGAACGCGACCTGAACCAGATCAAGGACGTGACGGTCTACACCTTTCTCTACCCGATCCTCGGCGGCGACTCGCCGGAGAAGGCGAAGAACATCTGGTGCGCGAAGGACAACACGACGGTCTGGCGCAACTGGATGGTGAGCGGCAACGTGCCGGTGCGCCAGATGCAGCCGTGCGACACCTCGGCGCTCGACCGGAACACGGCGATGGGCCACAAGTACCGCGTCACCGGCACGCCGTCGCTCGTGTTCGAGGACGGCAAGCGCGTCCCCGGCGCATTGCCGCCGGCGGAAGTCGAGAAGCAGTTCGCGCTGTCGCGCACCAAGGGCTGAGCGACTTTCGGGCGCCGGGCGCCGCCGGCGCTCCTACCGTCCGGCGGGGATGAATTCGGCGACCAGCGCCTTCGCCGCCGCTCCCAGCAGCAGGGCGTCGACGCCGACCGCGACGAAGGTGGCGCCGAGTTCCAGGAAATGGCGGGCCTGCGCCGGATCGGTCTGGATGATGCCGCTCGCCTTGCCGGCGGCCTTGACCGCCGCCATGCCGCGGCCGATCGCGGCGACGACCTCCGGATGCGACGGCTGGCCGAGCAGGCCCATCGAGGCCGACAGGTCCGCCGGGCCGAAGAAGACGCCGTCGACGCCGTCGACCGCCGCGATCTTGGCGACGTTGCCCATCGCCGTTTCGGTCTCGACCTGCACCAGCAGGCACATCTGGGCGTCGGCGGCGAGCGCGTAGTCGGGCCAGCCGTTCCAGCGCGACGCGCGGGCGACGGCGCTGCCGACACCGCGAATGCCGCGCGGCGGATAGCGCATCGCGGCCACCATGCGCGCCGCCTGCTCGGCGGTATCGATCATCGGCACCAGCAGCGTCTGCACGCCGATGTCGAGCAACTGCTTGACGAGCGCGACATCCGCCTGCACCGGGCGGACGATCGGGTGGACCGGATACGCCGCCATCGCCTGGAGCTGCCCCAGCACCGAGCGAACATCGTTGGGCGCGTGTTCGCCGTCGATCAGCAGCCAGTCGAAGCCGCTCGTCGCCAGCAGCTCGGCGACGTACGGGCTCGGCAGCGTCGCCC
>CAZZWY010000430.1:0-4116 GCA_964657785.1 uncultured Acetobacteraceae bacterium | reverse complement strand
GGCATCGGCCGGGTCGCCGAGGCGCTGCAGCGTCTGCGCCGAGGCCGCGATGCGCGCCATCCCGACGCCGCGGCTCGTGCGCCCGGCCGTCAACGTGCCGTAGAGCGGCGCGGTGGGTGGCGCCATGTCGGGTCGAAGACAGTGCAGCTCCAGCACATCGCGCCAGGCGAAGGGGCGCTGGTGCACCGGGTAGGCGTCGGTGGAGAACTGGGCGAAGGGCACGGTGCGGGATTTCCGGTGTCGAGCGCTTGGCGCAAGTCATGTGCCACCTCGGCGCCGAGACGCGGGCGGTGCGAGCCGCGGGGTAGGATGCCGGTGTATGCGCTTCCGCCCTGGTCGTCCTGCCGTCCGCCCGTGTCACGGCGCCCGATCCGGGAAGGCGTGCCGTGCTGCTTGAGGCGAGCGCGCTGACGAAGCGCTTCGCCGGCGTGGCGGCGCTCGAGGCGGTGTCGCTCGGGCTGCGTGGCGGTGAAGTGCATGCGCTGATCGGCGAGAACGGCGCCGGCAAATCGACGCTCATCAACCTCCTGAGCGGCGCCCTGGCGGCCGACAGCGGCGGCCTGCGCTGGCGCGGCGCGCCGGCGCGCTTCGATTCGCCGGCCGAGGCCGCGGCGGCGGGGATCGCCGTGATCCATCAGGAGCCGCAGCTCGTCGGGTCGATGTCGGCGCTCGAGAACCTGTTCCTCGGCGAAGCGTTCCCGACCTGGCGCCGGACCCCCTGGATCGCCCGCGACGAGATGCGCCGGCGGGCGCGCGCGGCGTGCGCGGCGCTGGAGGTCGACGTGCCGCTCGGGTCGCTGGTCTCGGCGTTGTCGGCCACCCAGCGCACGACCCTGGCGCTGGTGCGCTGCACCCTGCGCGAACCGCGACTCCTGATCCTCGACGAGCCGACGGCCGCGCTGACGAGCCTGGATGCGGAGCGGCTGCTGGCGGTCGTCGATGCCCTGCGGCGGCGCGGCATGGCGGTGCTCTACGTCTCGCACCGTCTGCACGAGGTGCTGCGGATCGCCGACCGCATCACCGTTCTTCGCAACGGTCGCCACGTCGCGACGCTCGAGGCCGCGGGGGCGACCCACGCCGGGCTGGTCGACGCCATGTCGGGGCAGCGGCCCGCGCCTCGAGCCGAAAGCCCCGTCCAGGCCGTGCACGGACCGGCGCTGCTCGAAGTGCGCGACCTGGCGAGCGCCGACCAGCGCGTGCGCTCGGCGAGCCTCGCCGTGCACGAGGGCGAAGTGCTGGGCCTCTACGGTCTCGCCGGCGCCGGTCGCACCGAGCTGCTCGAGACCCTGGTCGGGCTGCGTCCCCGTGGCCAAGGGACGATGACGCTGGCCGGAGCCGTCTACGCCCCCGGCGGCACGCGCCAGGCGGCCGCGCAGGGCGTCGTACTGATTCCGGAGGACCGGCGGGGCCATGCGCTGGTGCTCGCGATGCGGGTGCGCGAGAACCTGACGCTGCCGTATCTGCGTCGTTTCGCGCGGCTGGGGTGGATCGACCGGCGGCGCGAGCGAGCACAGGCGCTCGAGGCGATGCGGGCGCTCGGCGTGAAGGCCACCGGCCCCGAGCAGACCGTTGCCGAACTGAGCGGCGGCAACCAGCAGAAGCTCCTCTTCGCCCGCGCGCTGGCGATGCGGCCGGCGCTGCTGCTGTGCGACGAGCCGACGCAGGCGGTCGACGTCGTCACCCGCGCCGAGATCCACCGCCTGCTGCGAGCGCACCGGGGCCCGGGCTGCGCGGCGCTCGTCGTCACCTCCGACCTCGGCGAGATGCTCGAGCTCGCGGACCGCATCGTCGTGCTGCGGGAAGGCCGCACGGTCGCGTCGCTCGACAACCAGGCCGGGCTGCAGCCGGAGGACGTGCTGCGCTGGTGCTTCGCGCCCGAGGCGTCGGCGGCCCTGGCGGCATGACCGCGACCCCGCGCCTGCCATCGCTCGTGCGCTGGCTGAGGACCTACGCCACGCTCGCCGCGCTGGGGGTCGTCTGCCTGGTGTTCGGCGCGCTGAGCCCGGAGGCCTTCGCGACCGTGTCCAACGCCATCAACGTGACCCGCCAGATCGCCTTTCTGGTGCTGATCGCCGTCGGCGCGACGTTCGTGATGGCCACGGGCGAGTTCGATCTCTCGGTCGGTGCGGTCGCGAGCTTCGGCGGCGTCATGGCGGCGCAACTCGCGGTGAAGGGCGTCGCGCTGCCGGTGGCGGTGCTGCTCACGCTCGCGACGGCGCTGGCCTTCGGCCTCCTCAACGGCTGGCTGGTCGGGCGCTTCGGCGTGCTGTCGTTCATCACGACGCTGGCCACCGGCACGATGCTGGGCGGCTTCACCTTCTGGCTGACCGGAGGGTCGACGGTGTTCGAGGCGATTCCCGACGGATTCACCTGGCTCGGCCGCGCCGTGCTGGCCGGCCTGCCCGGGCCGTCGTGGACGATGCTCGCGGTCGTGGCCGCGGCGTGGATGGTGCTGCACCGCACGACCTTCGGGCGCCATCTGTACGCGGTCGGCGGCAATCCGCGGGCGGCGCGTCTGGCGGGTGTCGCGGTGGGCGCGCACAAGGTGGCGGCGTTCGGCCTCTGCGCGCTGCTGGCCGCCGCGGCGGGGGCGCTGCTCGCGTCGCGCCTGGGCTCGGCGCATCCGACCGGCGGCAACGGTCTCTTCCTGCCGGCCTATGCGGCGGTCTTCCTCGGCATGACGGCGATCCGGGGCGGCGTGCCCAACGTCGCCGGCTCGTTGCTGGGCGCGGCGACGATCGGGATTCTGGCCAACGGCCTCACGATCCTGAACGTGCCGTCGTTCCTGCAGGACGTGGTCACCGGGGGGATCGTCGTCGTGGCGGTCGTGTTCCAGCGGCTCGGCGTCTCGCGATGAGCTTCATCGCCAGCGTCGACGTCGGCTCGTCCGCGGTCAAGGCCGTGCTGGTCTCGGCCGACGGCAGGTCGCATCGAGCGTGCTCGGTGGCCTATCCGGCACACCGGCCGGCCGCCGGCGAACAGGATCCGCAGGACTGGTGGCAGGCGTTCGTCGCGGTGCTCCGCGCCTGGTGGGAAGCGGGCGTCGCGCCCGCATCGATCGCCGCGATCACCTTCAGCGGCCAGATGCAGGACCTGATCGCGCTCGACGACCGCGGCGAGCCGGTGCGTGCCGCCGTGCTCTACGCCGACGGCCGCGCCGGCGCCGCCGCGCGGACGGCCGAGCAGCGTCTGGGCGCGGACGAGATCGCCCGCGTCACGCACAACCCCTTCAACGCCAGCTCGGTGCTGCCGAAGATGATGCACCTGCGGGCCCAGGAGCCGGCCGCCTGGTCGCGCACCGCGCAGGTGCTGTTCGGCGCGAAGGACTTCATCACCCAGCGCCTGACCGGGCGCGCCGTCACCGATCCGACCACCGCGGCCACGACCGGCCTGTTCGACCTGGGGCGAGGCTGCTGGGCGGCCGACTGGCTGGCGCCGCTCGGGCTCGACGCCCGCATGCTGCCGGAACTGCTCCACGGCGGCGTGCCGGTCGGCGGCGTCGGCGCGCAGGCCGCCGCGGCGACCGGCCTGGCTGCCGGCACGCCGGTGCTTTGCGGCCTCGGCGACGCGGCCGCGACGACGCTGGGCGCGGGCATCGTCGATGCTTCGCAGTGCTATGCCTACCTCGGCACCTCGGGCTGGGTCGCGACCGTGTCGGCGCGCTTCGCAGCACCCGGCGCCCCGCTCTTCGTGCTGCCGTACCTCGCACCGGGTCGCCGCATCCTGGTCGGCCCCGTCAGCAACGCCGGCGGCGTGCACCGCTGGGCGCTGGGCCTGCTGGACGGCGCCGCGGGCCTCGCCGAGGACGCGCGTTACGCGGCGTTCGAACGCGAGGTCGCCGCCGCGCCGCGGGACGAGCGCCTGCTGTTCCTGCCGTATCTGTCGGGCGAGCGGCTGCCGGTCTTCAGCGACGGACCGCAGGGCACGTTCACCGGTTTGTCGACCGGCACGACCCGTGCGCAGATGATGCGAGCGACGCTCGAAGGCGTGTCGTTGTCGCTGCGCTGGGCGTTCGACGTGCTGCAGGCCGAGGCGCCGCGCGAGCTCGTCGTCGTCGGTGGCGCGACGCGCAGCGCCGCCTGGATGCAGATCCTCGCCGACGCCTTCGACACGCCG
>CAZZWY010000429.1:0-4122 GCA_964657785.1 uncultured Acetobacteraceae bacterium | reverse complement strand
CGATCGTGCTGTCGAGTGAGTTCATGACGGCTGCCGCCATGACCGCCGCCGTGAAACGCCTGGGCGGTCGAGCCGACGAGCGTGAGGGCACAAACGAAGAATGCCTTGACAATACGATAGGGAGAGTTCATCGCGGCTCCTTCGAAGGTAGAGCGCCATTGGACCGCAATCGGCGGCCTCGCCGGTCCCTGCGGCTAAAGTCGGCCGCATGGCTTACGAACTGCACTACTGGCCGACGATCCAGGGCCGCGGCGAATTCGTCCGGCTGGCGCTCGAAGCGGCGGGCGCGGCGTACGTCGACGTGGCGCGCCGGGCGCAGGATGGCGCCGCCGGCGAAGCCGCGCTGCTAGAGGCGCTGCACGACGCGACGCTCGTCCATCCGCCCTTCGCGCCACCGTTCCTGAAGGACGGGCCGGTGCTCGTCGGGCAGACGGCCGCGATCCTGCAGTACCTCGCGCCGACGCTCAAGCTCGTGGCGCGCAGCGACTCGGCCCGCGTCTGGACGCACCAGCTCCAGCTCACCATCGCCGACCTGGTCAGCGAAGCGCACGACACCCACCACCCGGTCGCGAGCGGGCTCTACTACGAAGACCAGCAGCCCGAGGCGCTGCGGCGCGCGGACGACTTCTGCCGCAACCGGATGCCGAAGTACCTGCGCTGGTTCGAGCGCGTCCTCGCGCGCAACCCGGCCGGGTCCCGCCACCTGGCCGGCGGTCGGCTGAGCTACGCCGACCTGTCGCTGTTCCAGGTCGTCGAAGGGCTTCGCTACGCGTTCCCGAACGCGGCGACGAAGCATCTGACCGGCGCGCCGCTCGTCCGCGCGCTGCACGATCGGGTCGCGGCCTTGCCGAAGGTGGCCGCGTATCTCGCGAGCGAGCGGCGTCTGCCGTTCAACGAGCAGGGCATCTTCCGACGCTATCCGGCGCTCGACCCGGGCGAATGAAGCGTCGGCCGATCAAGGCAACGTTTTACGTGGAAAATAAGTCGGCGAGACTGCAATTTGGAGCGTCGGCGACATGAGCGGATTGAGTGGCCTGAACAAATCGCCGAACGGTGTCGTCATCGGACTCGTGCAGTTGCAATTGCCGGTCGTCGAGACACCGGATCAATTGCGGGCACAAGCCGATCGCATCGTGGCGATGGTGGGCAAGGCGCGGCGCAACAACGCCGGCCTCGACCTGGTGGTGTTCCCGGAGTACGCGCTGCACGGCCTCTCGATGAGCACCGATTCCGCCCTGATGTGCCGCATGGACGGCCCGGAGATGGCGGCCTTTCGGGCGGCCTGCCGGCAGCACGCGGTCTGGGGCTGCTTCTCGCTGATGGAATACAACCCGAACGGGAATCCCTACAACGTCGGCGTCGTGATCGATGCCGAAGGCAAGGTCGCGCTCTACTACCGCAAGCTCCATCCGTGGGTGCCGGTTGAGGCCTGGGAGCCGGGCAACGTCGGCATCCCGGTCATCGACGGGCCGAAGGGCTGCAAGCTCGCCCTCATCATCTGCCACGACGGCATGTTCCCCGAGATGGCGCGCGAGTGCGCCTACAAGGGTGCCGAGATCATGCTGCGCACGGCCGGCTACACCCCGCCGATCCGTCATGCGTGGAAGATCACGAACCAGGCCAATGCCTTCCAGAACCTGATGGTGACCGCGAGCGTGTGCCTGTGCGGCAGCGACGGCACGTTCGACTCGATGGGCGAGGCGATGTTCTGCAATTTCGACGGCACGGTGATGGTCGAGGGCGGCGGCCGCGCCGACGAAGTCATCTGCTGCGAAGTCCGCCCGGACCTGGTCCGCGAAGCGCGCATCCACTGGGGGGTCGAGAACAACCCGTACCAGTTCGGGCACCGTGGCTACAGCGCGGTGGCCGGCGGCGCGCGTGATTGCCCCTACACCTTCATGCACGACCTGGTCGCGGGCCGCTACCGCCTGCCGTGGGAGGACGAGGTCGTCCACACCGACGGCACCTCCTGCGGCTTCGAAGCGCCGACGCGCCGGCACGCGCCCGACAACATGACGCCCCGGGCCGAACGCTGACGCGACTGCCGCCGGCGTGCCGAAGATCAGAGATAGGTGCCCGCCGCCTCCGCCTCGAAGCGGTCGGGCAGCCCTTCCCACACGATCTTGCCGTGGTCCATGACGTAGAGCCGGTCGGCGTGCGGCAGCGCGAAGGTGACGTTCTGCTCGCCGAGCAGCACCGTCAGGGTCGTCGTCGCGCGCAAGGTCGCGAGCGCCTTCGAGAGCGTCTCGAGGATGACCGGGGCGAGGCCGAGCGTCGGCTCGTCGAGGATGAGCAGCTTCGGCTTCATCATCAGCGCCCGCGCGATCGCGAGCATCTGCTGTTCGCCGCCGCTCAGCGTGCGGGCGATCTGGCGTTCGCGGGCGCGCAGGATCGCGAAGAGGCCGTAGAGCCATTCGAGGCGCTCGGCGCGTTCGGTGTCGGTCAGGCCGTGGCCGCCGAGCTCGAGGTTCTCGCGGACCGTCATGTCGCCGAAGAGCTCGCGGGTTTCCGGGCACTGCACGATGCCGCCGCGGGCGATCGCCGCCGGCGTCGCGCCGGCCAGCGCGGTGCCGCCCCAGCGCACCGTGCCGGCATGCGGCACGAGCCCGGAGATGGCGTTGAAGAGCGTCGTCTTGCCGGCGCCGTTGAGCCCGACCAGCGAGACGAACTCGCCCTCGTGGACCTGCAGCGACACGTCCTGCACCGCGAGCGCCTTGCCGTAGCGCACGACGACATGCTCCACCTGCAACCCCGGCCGCAGGTCGGCCCGCGCCTGCGCCGGCGGCGCGACGCGTTCGAGCGCGCCGCCCAGGTAGACGCGGCGCACCGTCTCGTTCTGCATCACCTCGGCCGCCGTGCCCTCGGCGATCCATTCCCCGAGGTACATCGCGACGGCCCGGTCGACGAGCGCGGAGACGCTCTTGACGTTGTGATCGACCAGCAGCACCGCGCAGCCGCCGCTGCGGAAATCGCGCAGCAGGCCGGAGAACGCGGCGACCTCCGACGCGGTCAGCCCGGCGAACGGCTCGTCGACCAGCACCAGCTTCGGGTCGCGGGCGATCGCCTTGGCGAGCTCGAGCCGGCGCAGGTCGGCGAAGGCGAGCGTCGGCGGCTTGCGGTCCAGCACCGGCCCGAGGCCCACCCGCTCGCCGATCTCCCGGGCGCGCGCCGTCGCCTCGGCGTTGCCGAAGAGCATCGTGAGCCGGTCGGGCAGCAGCGCCACCAGGATGTTCTCGAGCACCGTCTGCCGGTTCAGCGGCCGCGAATGCTGGAACACCAGGCCGACGCCGAGCCGCGCCACCTTGTGCGCCGGCAGGCCGCCGATCTCGACGCCGTCGAGCTTGATCGACCCGGACGTCGGCCGCTCGACGCCCATCACCGTGCGCATCGCGGTCGACTTGCCGGAACCGTTCGGGCCGATGAGGCCGAGGATCTCGCCGGGCCGGATCGAGAAGCTCAGGTTCTTCACGGCGACCAGGCCGCCGAAACGCTTCGTCAGGTCGACGACCTCGAGCATCGGCGCAGCCGCGTCATTCGCCACGCGAACGCCCCTGCAGCATGCCCATGAAGCCGTCCGGGAAGAACATGACGACGACGAGCGCCATCACCGAGACCAGCAAGGTCGCGAGTTCGCCGAGCGGCCGCAGCACCTCGCCCATGCCGATCAGGAACACGGCGCCGATCGCCGCGCCGATGACGCTGCGCCGGCCGCCCAGCACCGCCGCGACGATGATCTGCACGCCGACCGAGATGTCGACGAAGGTGCCGACCGACGCCGTGCCCATGTAGAACACCATCAACGCGCCGGCCAACCCGGAGAAGAAGGCGCTCACGATGAAGGCGAAGAGCTTGTGCTTGGCGACGTTGAAGCCGAGCGCGCCGGCCTGCACCGCGTCCTGCCCGCTCGCCTCGAGCACCAGGCCGAGGGGCGAACGCGAGAGGCCGTAGAGCACCGCGCCGCTGAGGGCCATGAAGCCGTAGGCGATGGCGTAGTTGGTGTGGGCGCTGACCGACATCACGTCCGGCACCGAGAGGCCGATTTCGCCGCCGGTCCAGCCGGCGAAGACGACCACGACGTTCTGCAGCATCAGCACCGCGACGAGCGTCGTGAGCCCGAAGTAC
>CAZZWY010000428.1:0-4126 GCA_964657785.1 uncultured Acetobacteraceae bacterium | reverse complement strand
GCCGCTGCTGATTCCGCTCGCGACTGCTTCGGTCCTGTGGCTGCTGTTCAGTCCGATCGTCGAGGCCCTCGAGCGGCGCCGGGTACCGGCCGTGGTTGGCGCCGCCGCGCTCAGTTTCCTGCCCCCGATCGCCGTCGGGGCCGGGGCGTTGCTCGCTGTGCCGGCGTGTCTCGAGGGGAGCCGGGCGGCCACCGCGTCGTTGCGGCGCCTCGCCGCCCTGCTCGAGCCGATGGCCCTGCGCGGCGGCAGCGAGGGCGCGGCGGCGCGCTGGGTGGCCGCACGACTCGCCTGGGATGGCGACGCCGCCGTGCGCTGGCTCGAAAGCCGGGCCCCCGAGGCAGTGCTCAGCACCGCGTCTGCCCTGATGCTGCTCTTTTTCCTGCTCCTCGGGCAACGCTCGATGCGCGCCGGGTTGCTGCGGGCGCTGCCCGACCCGGCGGCACGCGAGCGTTGGCTCTCGGGCGTGCGCGAAGCGCAGCGCGGCGTTGCCGCCTTCATCGGCGTGATGGGATTGATGAATCTCGTGCTCGCGCTGGCCACCGGCCTCGCGCTGGCGGCGATCGGTCTGCCGCACCCTGCCTTCTGGACGCTGCTCTGCTTCGTACTCGTCTTCGTGCCCTACCTCGGCCCGGCGGCGATCGCGGTGATGCTGCTCGTCGCCGGATCGCAGGTCTACGGCGCCGGTGCAGCGATGTTCGCGCCGGCCGGGGCGTTCCTCGGCTTGCACGCGCTCGAGGCCAATTTCCTGAGCCCCTGGCTGATGGGCCAGCGGCTGCAGCTCGGGCGGCCGGCGCTGCTCGTCGCGG
This sequence comes from uncultured Acetobacteraceae bacterium, assembly GCA_964657785.1. Taxonomy (GTDB): domain Bacteria; phylum Pseudomonadota; class Gammaproteobacteria; order Burkholderiales; family Burkholderiaceae_C; genus LMDS01. The sequence goes on along the minus strand of CAZZWY010000428.1, from coordinate 3,320 downwards.
TCATGGTCGGCGCCTGGATGTGGGGCGTGGCGGGCGGGCTGCTGGCCGTGCCGCTGCTGATCGCCCTCGCCGCGGCGTTGCGGGGCGCTTGCGGCCACCCGGTGCTCAATGCGCTGCTGGCGGCCGAGGGCGCTGCGCTGCCGATGGCCCGCGTCACGCCGTTGCCGCGCCGGGTGCTGGCGGCGGTCCCGGCGCCACGGGCACGCAGAATGCCGTCCTCCCGGTCCACTTCCCGTCCCATGCGCATCGCGTTCGTCACCGAAACTTATCCGCCCGAGATCAACGGCGTCGCGCTCACCGTGGCGCGGGCTGTTCAGCATCTGCGCCGCGCCGGGCACGAGGTCGAGCTGATCCGCCCACGCCAGCGCGGCGAACCCGGCGGTGACGACGGCCCTGCGGGCGAGTGGCGCAGCGCCGGCTACCCGATCCCGGTCTATCCCGCGATGCGCTTCGGTCTCGCACGGCCGGCAACGCTCGCCCGGCGTTTCGAGGCAGGCGCCGTCGACCTGGTGCACGTCGCGACCGAAGGGCCGCTCGGCTGGGCTGCCGTCGAAGCGTCGAACCGGCTGGGCCTGCCGGTGACCTCCGACTTCCGGACCAACTTTCATCAGTACAGCAAGTACTACCGGCTCGGCTGGCTCGAGCCGATCATCAGCGCCTACCTGCGCCGCCTTCACAACCGGACCGCCCGCAGTTTCGCGCCGACGCGCCAGACCTGTCGGGACCTGACCGCGGCCGGCTTCGAGCGCGTCGTGCTCGCCGGGCGCGGCGTCGACCTCGAGCGCTTTTCGCCGGCACGGCGCGATCCGGCCCTGCGCGCTCGCTGGGGCGCCGGCGACGGGCCGGTCCTGCTGCACGTCGGGCGGCTCGCGCCGGAGAAGAACGTCGAGCTCGCCCTGCAGGCGTTTCGCGACGCACAGCGCCAGGCGCCCACGGCGCGGATGGTGGTCGTCGGCGACGGCCCGCAGCGCGCCGCGCTCGAGCGTGCCTACCCCGAGGTCCGCTTCGTCGGCACCCAGACCGGCGCCTCGCTCGCCGCGCACTACGCGAGTGCCGACCTGTTCCTCTTCCCGAGCCTCTCCGACACCTTCGGCAACGTCACGCTCGAAGCGCTGGCGTCCGGCCTGCCGGTGGTCGCCTTCGACGTCGCCGCCGCGTCGGACCACGTCGTCGACCGGGTCAATGGCCGCACGGTGACGCCGGGCCATCGCGCCGCCTTCGTGCTCGCCGTGTCCCTGCTGACGCTTGGCCACGCGCGGCTCGGCCCGATGCGGGAAGCCGCCCGGCGCACGGCCGAGGCGCTCGACTGGGAGAGCGTGCTGCAGCGCTTCGAGCGCCAGCTCCAGGACACGATCGACGCCAACGCGCATGTGGCCGCCGCCGAAGCCTGCCCCGCCTGACGGGCCGCGGCGGCCGGTGCCGGCGCGGTGGGTCGAGCACGACCGGACGTGGACGCGGGCGATTCACCGGGCTGCGGCGAGCGACGTGCTCGTGGGGCTGCTGCTCGTCGTGAGCCGGCTCTCGAACGGCGCGATCTGGTATGCGGCGGCGCTCGCGCTGCCCTGGTTCGGCGGCGCGACCGGCACCGCCTGCGCGTTGCGGATGGTCGGCGTCGGGCTGGTCGACCTCGGCATCTACAAGATCCTCAAGCGCCACTTCGCCCGGCCGCGACCCTTCATCGGCTGCCCCGGCGTGCGCGCCCGCGGGCCGACGCTCGACGAGCACAGCTTCCCGAGCGGGCACACCCTGCATTCGGTCGGGTTCGCGGTGATGCTCTTCACCTACTACCCGGCGCTCGGCTGGATCGTTTGGCCCTTCACGGCGATGGTGGCGCTGTCGCGCATCGTGCTCGGCCTGCACTACCCGAGCGACGTGATCGTCGGCGCGCTGATCGGCTGGGGCGTGGCGACGTCGATGCTGGTGCTGTTCTGACGCGTCATCCGCGGTAGCGTGCCGGATCAGGGTGCTGCGGCGTTTGCCAGCGGAAGCCGACGTGCCAGCGCCGCCAGCGTCGTGACCTGGCGGGTCGCGACCTGCGCCCGCGCGAGGCGCTCCCACGAGTCGCGCACCGGCGCCTGCACGTCGACCGGGTGCAGTTCGAGCCTGACGACGTCGTCCCGGCGCTGCAGCCACGCGAGCGAGCCGTTCCAGGCGACCGACATCCAGCGCCGCCAGGCCGTCGAGCTGCTGTAGACCTGCGCCTGGCAGCGCAATCCGGCGGCCTCCGCGCCCGCGCCCAGGCGGTAGACCTGCTGCAAGGTGCAGGTGTATTCGAAGCCGCGCTCGTGCACCGCCTGCCAGGCGGACTCGCCCATCAGCCAGGCCGGCGCGACGAACCCGGCCGGCGCGATGCCCAGGGCGGCGAGCCAGCCGAGGCCGGCGTCGATCCGGCGCCTCGCTTCGGCGAGCGGCAAGTCCCAGAACTCGCCCTCGCCCCGGGTGTAGACCCGCCGCCGCAGCCGATCGACCAGGCCGCCCGGCGTGCCCTCGTCGCGGTGCGTGTAGCCGTGCAGGGCGATGTCGTCGCCCCGCGCCGCGCGTGCCTGCAGCCAGGATTCGAAGGCGGCGTCGCGCGGCACGCCGTGGTGACGCGGCACCGCCAGCAGCGTCACGGGAAAGTCGCCGATCCGCGCCAGCGCGTCGAGCACCGTCTGGCAGCGCTCGCGGGTCTGCGGCGCGACGTCGTGCAGGACGATGCAGAGCGAGCGTCCGGCGTCGACGGTGGGCGCGGCGTGGGTCATGCGGTCGCCGGCTCGGCCGAGCCCACCGCCCGGCCGGCGGCGCCGAGAAGCTGCCGATAGCGGGCCCAGAGCGGCGGCAGCACGCGCTCCCAGGCGTGCGCCTCGGCACGTTCGCGTGCGGCGCGGCCGAGGCGTGCCGGGCCGGCGGCGAAGACTTCGGCGATCGCGTCGGCGAAGGCCCGGGCGCTGCCCTCCACGACGCCGCGCCCGACGGCCGGCCCGACGAGTTCGGCCAGCCCTTCGGCCGCGCGCGCGACGACCGGCACGCCGCAGGCCATCGCCTCCAGCACCGAGAGGCCGAAGGTCTCCTGCGCACCGGCGTGGACGAAAAGGTCGCCGGCCGCGAGCACGCCGGCGAGCGCGAGGGGGTCCCGGATCGGCGGGAGCAAGACGACGCGCTCGCCGCGCGGTGGCGTCGCCCCGGCACCGATCGCGAGCAGCCGATAGCCGTCGCCGAGCCGGTCGGTGGCGTCGGCCAGCGTCTGCAGCCGCTTCTCCGGCGCGAACCGACCGGCGAAGACGAGCAGGCGGATGTCGGGCGACAGGCCGAGTCGCTCGCGCAGGCCGGCCTCGCGTCGT
>CAZZWY010000427.1:0-4135 GCA_964657785.1 uncultured Acetobacteraceae bacterium | reverse complement strand
AGGCCGACGACAAGACCGTCGCGCTGATCCAGGCGCTCTCCGACGACGCCGTCAAGTTCAGCGAGAAGTCGGTCTTCGTGATGAAGGACGGCAAGGGCTACGACCCGGTGACCGGTGCCGAGACGCCGGTGCCCGAAGCCGCCGAGGACGTCGTCAACAACAACCAGATGCGCAGCGAGCTCGACGCGGCGCTGGCCTCGATCAAGCTTTTCTCGAAGGACGACACGGTGCGCGCCGCGGCGGTCAAGACCCTGCAGGGCGAGCCGGACGACGCCAAGCTGCCGCTGGTCGAGAAAGCCTATGCCGCGGAGGCGGTGGCGTCGATCAAGGAGGCCCTCGGCCATGTCCGGGCCGCGATGCTGCTCGGCAGCGCCGACCGTACCAAACGCCTGGCGGCCGCGCGATCGCTCGGCGCCAGCGGCACGCCGGCGACCAAGACGCTGCTGCTGGATCGCCAGAAGGCCGAGACCGACCCGGAAGTGCGCGCGGCGATCGGCGTCGCCCTCGGCTTGATCGAGAACCGGCTCGCCTGGGGGGAGCGTCTCGGCGTCGTCTTCACCGGCATCAGCCTCGGCTCGATCCTGCTGCTGGTCGCGCTCGGCCTGGCGATCACCTACGGCCTGATGGGCGTCATCAACATGGCGCATGGCGAGCTGATGATGATCGGCGCGTACGCGACCTACGTGGTGCAGACCCTGTTCCGGCACTACCTGCCCGGCGCCTTCGACGCCTATGTCGTGCTGGCGATTCCGGTGTCGTTCCTTGCGGCGGCGTTCGTCGGGGCGGTGCTGGAGCGCAGCGTGATCCGCTGGCTCTACGGCCGGCCGCTCGAGACGCTGCTCGCGACCTGGGGCATCAGTCTCGTGCTGCAGCAGTTCGTGCGCACGATCTTCGGGGCGCAGAACGTGCCGGTCGAGAACCCGTCGTGGCTCTCCGGCGGCGTGCAGGTGATGAGCAACCTCACCTTGCCCTTCAACCGGATCGCCATCGTCGCTTTCGCGGTCCTGGTGCTGGCCGGCGTCTCGGCGTTGATCGCCCGAACCCGGCTCGGCCTCTTCGTGCGCGGCGTGACGCAGAACCGCAAGATGGCGGCCTGCATGGGCGTCAACACCGCGCGCATCGACACCTACGCCTTCGCGCTCGGCTCGGGCATCGCCGGGCTCGCGGGCTGCGCGCTGTCGCAGGTCGGCAACGTCGGGCCCGACCTGGGGCAGAGCTACATCGTCGACTCGTTCATGGTCGTCGTCCTCGGCGGCGTCGGCCAGCTCGCCGGCACGGTCTATGCGGCGCTCGGCCTCGGCGTGCTCAACAAGCTGCTCGAAGGCTGGCAGGGCGCGGTGCTCGCGAAGATCATGGTGCTCGTCTTCATCGTGATCTTCATCCAGAAGCGGCCGCAGGGCATCTTCGCGATGAAGGGCCGGAGCGCCGAAGCATGAATGCCGGTCCCCTGAAAGCCACGCCATGAGCGCCGTACTTCCGACTCCACCCGTCGGCTCGACCGCCCCGTCGCTGCCCGAAATCCCCGCCCGCGGCCTGTTGAGCGGCCGGAGCTGGGGGCTCGTCCTGGTCGCGGTGCTCGCCGTCGCGGTGCTGGTCCCCGTGCTCAACCTCGCGGTGCCGGCGGGCAGCGCGTTCCACCTCTCCGAGTACGCGGTGCAGCTCGCCGCGAAGATCATGTGCTATGCCATCGCCGCGCTCGCGATGGACCTGATCTGGGGCTACACCGGCATCCTCTCGCTCGGCCACGGCGTCTTCTTCGCGCTCGGCGGCTACGTGATGGGCATGTACCTGATGCGCCAGATCGGGCGCGACGGCAACTACCAGTCGGACCTGCCGGACTTCATGGTGTTCCTCAACTGGAAGGCGCTGCCGTGGACCTGGGCGCTCAGCGATTCGTTCGTCGCGACGCTCGTCCTGGTCGTCCTCGTGCCTGCGATGCTGGCCTTCGTCTTCGGCTTCTTCGCCTTTCGCTCCCGCATCAAGGGCGTCTACTTCTCGATCATCACGCAGGCGATGACGTTCGCGATGATGCTGCTCTTCTTCCGCAACGAGACCGGCTTCGGCGGCAACAACGGCTTCACCGACTTCAAGCGAATCCTCGGGATGCCGATCGCGACGCCTTCGATGCGGATGGCGCTCTTCGTGCTGACCGGCCTCGTGCTGATCGGCTTCTTCCTGATGGCCCGCTGGCTCGTCGGCAGCAAGTTCGGGCGAGTCCTGCAGGCGATCCGCGACGCCGAGACGCGCGTCATGTTCACCGGCTACGACCCGCTGAGGTACAAGCTCGCGATCTGGGTCATCTCGGCGGTGATGTGCGGCATCGCCGGTGCGCTCTACGTGCCGCAGGTCGGCATCATCAACCCGGGCGAGATGTCGACGGCATCGAGCATCGAGATCGCGATCTGGGCGGCGGTGGGCGGCCGCGGCACGTTGATCGGGCCGATCGTCGGCGCCTTCTTCGTCAACGGCGCGAAGAGCTGGTTCACCCAGGCGTTCCCGGAATTCTGGCTGTACTTCCTCGGCGCCCTCTTCATCCTGGTGACGATCTTCCTGCCGCAGGGCATCATCGGCCTCGTCCGCCGCAAGAAGGAAGTTGCATGACCCCCGACCTCATGGCCGCTGGCGCGCGGGCGCTGCGCGAGGCTGAAGAGCGTCGTCGGCCGTCGACGGGACACGGTGGCGACCGCGAGGCGAGCTATTCGAGGATCGCGACCGGTGAACTCGACGTCACCCACGGCGCGATCCTCTACCTCGACGACATCACCGTCAGCTTCGACGGCTTCAAGGCACTCAACGCGCTCTCGCTCTCGATCAGCGCCGGCGAGATGCGCTGTATCATCGGCCCGAACGGGGCCGGCAAGACGACGATGATGGACGTCGTCACCGGCAAGACCCGGCCGGATGTCGGCCGTGCCTTCTTCGGCTCGACGATCGACCTGTTGCGGCTGCGTGAAAACGAGATCGCCTCCATCGGCATCGGCCGCAAGTTCCAGAAGCCCACGGTCTTCGAGTACCTGAGCGTGTTCGAGAACCTGGAGCTCGCGCTGAAGGCCGACCGCGGCGTGCGGGCCTCGATGTTCTTTCGCTTGAACGGCGAACAGCTCGACCGCATCGGCGCGATGCTGCAGCTCATTCACCTGAAGGACAGCGCCCAGCGCACCGCCGGCCTGCTCTCGCACGGCCAGAAGCAGTGGCTCGAGATCGGCATGCTGCTGATGCAGGATCCGAAGCTGCTGCTGCTCGACGAGCCCGTCGCCGGGATGACCGACGAGGAAACCGAACGCACGGCGGAGCTCTTCCTGACGCTCGAAGGCAACCACTCGCTGGTGGTCGTCGAACACGACATGAAGTTCATCGGCGAGCTGACGCAGAACGGCAGGAACGGCAAGAAGGTGACGGTGCTGCACGAAGGCAGCGTGCTGGCCGAAGGGCTGCTGAGCGAAGTCCAGGCGAACGAGAAGGTCGTGGAGGTCTATCTTGGCCGGTAGTTCGGGAAGCACCATGTTGAAAGCCGACGGCATCAACCAGTACTACGGCGGCTCGCACATCCTGCGCAACGTCGCTTTCGACGCCAGGCTCGGCGAAGTCACCGTCATCCTCGGCCGCAACGGCGTCGGCAAGACGACGTTGCTCAAGAGCCTGATGGGCGTGGTGCCCGTGAAGACCGGAAGGGTCCTGCTCGACGGCCAGGACATCACCCGCGACACGCCCTACGAGCGCGTCAGGAAAGGCGTCGGCTACGTGCCGCAGGGCCGCGAGATCTTCGGCCGGCTGACGGTGCAGGAGAACCTGCGCATGGGCCTCGCGTACAAGTCCGCCGCGACGCCGATTCCGGCCGAGCTGTTCGACCTGTTCCCGGTGCTCAAGCAGATGATCGGGCGCCGCGGCGGCGACCTCTCCGGCGGTCAGCAGCAGCAGCTCGCGATCGCCCGCGCACTCGCCGCCGGCCCCAAACTGCTGATCCTCGACGAGCCCACCGAAGGCATCCAGCCCAGCATCATCAAGGACATCGGCCGCGTGATCCGGATGCTCGCCGACCGCCAGACGATGGCGATCATCCTCGTCGAGCAGTTCTACGACTTCGCCGCCGAGCTCGCCGACCAGTACCTGGTGATGGAGCGCGGCGAGATCGTGC
>CAZZWY010000426.1:0-4170 GCA_964657785.1 uncultured Acetobacteraceae bacterium | reverse complement strand
CGCGGCCCCTCAGTGCGCCGGCAAGGCTTGGCCAGGCTCGCCGGTCGCGCCCGGCGGCACGCGCACGAAACGCTGCGCCAGGGCCGGCAGGATGAACAGGTTGAGCAATGTCGAGGAGAACAGCCCGCCCAATACCGTGACCGCCATCGGACCCTCGATTTCCTGTCCCGGCTGGTTCATCCCGAACGCCAGGGGAGCGAGCCCGAGCGCCGTCACGGCGGCCGTCATCAGGATGGGCACGAAGCGCTCGTTGGCGCCGCGGATGATCAGTTCCTGACCCCAGACCCCGCCCTCCACTTCGACCAGATGCTCATAGTGCGCCAGCTGCAAAATGGCGTTACGCGCACTGACGCCGAACACCGTGACCAGTCCCACCACCGTCCCCAGCGAAATTCCGATGCCGGACACCGCGATCGCAAGCACGCTGCCGATCAGGCTGAACGGCAGGTTGGCGAGCACCAGCCAGCTGTTGGCGCGCCAGTGGAACGACACGAACAGGATCATCACGATCAAGGCCAGCGCGAGCACCGAATAGATGCCGAGCTCGTAACGCGTTTGCGCCTCGGCCTGTGCCGCACCGGTGAATTCGATGAACACGCCCTGCGGCAACGGGACGTCGCGCGCCAGTATCTGCTGCGCCTGTTGCACGATGCTCTGCAGCGAGCCGTTGGTGTTGAACGTGACGGCGATGCGGCGCTGGCCGCCGTCGTGCTCGATGCTGTAGCGGCCCTGGGTGACGGAGACCTTCGCCACCTGCGAAAGCGCGATGGGACCCAGGGGACTCGAGATCATGAGATGTTCGAGTTCCGTGGGCTGATGCCGCAGCGCATCGGGCAGCAACACCACCACGTCGACGGTACGGGTCCCCTGGAAGGTCTGGCCGACCGTGGTGCCGGCGTAGGCCGTCTGCACCGTGTCGAGCACATCCTGGACTTTGAGGCCTGCCGCCGCGAGCGCCTGGGCCTTGAGCTCGATGGCCATGGTCGGAGTGCCGCTTTGTTTCTTGAACTGCAGATCGACGATGCCCTGCACCTTGCCGAGGGCGGCCATGATCTTGTCGCCCGTCGCATCGAGGGCTTCCAGGTCGTTGCCGACGACCTTGATGGCCACTTGCGCCGTCTCGCCGCTCAAACTCTCGCTGATGCGATCGCCCAGGAACGTGACCACCTCGCTCTGCACGCCCGGGTATTTCTCGAGTAGCTTGCGCAGTTCGTCCTCCGCGACGCTCTGGTCCACGGTGGCATCGGGCTTCAGTTCGACGTGAAATTCGCTGCGATGCGGACCCCAGGTGTCCTCGCTTAGTTCGGCGCGTCCCACCTGCTGCTCGATGGTTTTCACGTAGGGCAGCGCCAGCACGTCGGCGCTGATGCGCTTGCCCAGGTCGAGCATGGAGTCGAGCGAGGTGCCCGTGACCGCGCTCGACACCTGCATGACGAAGTGGCCCTCGCGAAATTCGGGCATGAAGGTGCCGCCCAGGAAGGGCAATGCGGCGACCGCGCCGATGACCAGCGCGATCAGCACCGCCGCGACAACTTTGAAATGGTCGGCGACGCCGTGCACGGCCGAGCCCTGCCATGTCTTGAGGCGGAGCAGCCAGAGTGCCTCCGGCCGCGCATCGTGCTGACGCAGGAACAGCGCACACAGCGCCGGCGTCGAGGTCATCGCCACCAGCAGCGAGGCCACCACCGCGAAGATGAACGCGAGCGCCAGCGGCCCCACGAAATGACCCTGTACGCTGGAGGTGAACAGCTCGGGCAGGAACACCGCGATGACCACGGCGGTCGCGTAGATCACCGGTCCTCGCACCTCGAGCGAAGCTTCCAGCACGACGTCCAGGCGCGGTCTCGGCTGCGCCAGCAGCCGGTTCTCGCGCAGCCGGCGCAGGATGTTCTCGATGCCGATGATGGCATCGTCCACCAGCACGCCGAGCGCCACCGCGAAGCCGCCCAGGGTCATGGTGTTGAGCGTCAAGCCCATGTGGTCGAGCACGGCCACCGCGGCGAGCAGCGACAGCGGGATCGCCGTGAAGGCGATGAGCGCAGCGCGCAGGTCGCGCAGGAAGAAATACAGCACCGCGAGGATCAGCACCGCAGCGATGACCAGCGAGTTCTTGAGGTCCCCCAGCGCCCGTTCGATGAAATTGGCGGGACGGTGCAGCCCCGGATACAGGTCGATGCCCTGCGCCTGCAACGACGGCGCGAGATCGGCGAGCGCCTTCTCGACCGCCAGCGTCGCGGTCAGGGTGTTCGCGCCGTACTGGCTCGCGAGCGAAATCAGCACCCCCGGCTTGCCCATGATGAGCGAATCGCCGAAGTGCAACGCGGGCGCGATCCGCACCGAGGCGAGGTCGCGCAACAGGATGGGCGTGCCGTTGCGCACCGTCACCACGGCGCGGCCGACGGCATCGAGATCGGGTTGCGGCGTCGGCGACTCTAGCAGCACGCGCTGTGCGGCGAGATCGATGAATCCCGCGCCACGCAGCGGCAGCGCCGCCTTCGCCGCATCGGACACCTCGGTCAGGGTGATGCCGAAGCTCGAGAGTTTCTGCAGGTCCGGGGCGATCTGGATCTGTCGCACGTCACCGCCGAAGACGATGGCGTGGGCCACACCGGGCACCGCGAGCAGGCGTGGCTTGATGATCCAGTCCGCGGTATCGCGCAGGGTGTAAGCGTCGACCTTGTCGGACAGCAAGCCGATCTTGATCAGATCCATGGTGCTCGACACCAGCGGAGAGAGCTTGGGCGTGCCGACGCCCGCCGGCAGGCTGCTGCCGAGCTCCGAGAGACGCTCGGAGATTCCCTGGCGGGCGATGTGCACGTCCACGCCGTCCGCGAAGGTGAGGGTCACCACGGACAGGCCCGGAATGGACTCCGAGCGCAGGGTCGCGAGGCCCGAGGCGCCGTTGACGGCGTTCTCGACCTGCTTGGTGACCAGCTCCTCCACCTGCTGCGGGGCGAACCCCGGCGCTTCGGTCTGGACGTCCACCTGGGAGGGTACGAACTCGGGAAACACGTCGAGCGGCGCGTGCAGCGCCCCCCAGCAGCCGAGCACGAGCGCGAACACGCTGAGCGCCGTCACGGCACCGAAGTGCCGCACGCAAAGTGTCACCAACGCACGCATCATGATTAGTCTGCACCCGCGCCGGAGTTCGATTCCTGGGCGAGCAGCAGGGCCGCCCCGTGCATCACGATCTTGTCCCCGGCGGCGATGCCCTGCGTCACGAAGTAGCCGCCGTGAAACGGCTTGTCGACGGCGATCTCGGTGCGCTCGAAGGTGCCGGGTTTCTTCTCCACATAGCACCAGAACTTGCCGTCGCTGACCACCGCCGCAGCGGCCGGTATCAGCATGCCCGACTCAACGCCACCGACGGGGGCGAACACCAGCAGGCGTTCCCCCTCGCCCGCATCGCTGCCCTTGAGCACGGCGAAGAAGCTGCGTCCCGGCACGCTGGCGTCGGCCGGTGCCGGCCACACCCGCGTCATGTCCCAGCCGGTCTCGCCCTGCGCGGCACCGATGTGCGCGGCCCGCAATGATTTCGGCGTGCCTCCCGGCAGCTCACCCAGCGGGAACGTCACCCGCACCAGTTTGCTGGTGCCGTTGGCCAGTTGCCGCAGCAGCGCATCGTTCGAGTCGTCTTTCCAGGGCGGCGACTGCCCGAAGGTGGCCGACAGGCGCTGCCGTGCCAGCGTCAGCGCCGCTTCATCCACCGCCGACTGACGCAGATTGGTTTCTTCCACGTCGGTGGACAATGCACCGGGCGTGTTGGCCAGTCGCTTCGAGCGTGCCAGCGCCGACCTGCTCTGCCTGGCCGTCGCATCGGCGGTCGCCAGTTCCGCCGCGGCGGTGGCGATGGTTTCATGGGCGATCACCGAGCCATAGCCGGCGACTTCGTCGGTGTAATCCACCTTGTCGACGCCTTGGGTGGTCAGGCCGATCTTTTTGATCTGCTCCGCGGTCAGCGCGACGCCCTCGGCCGCCGGCCCACCCTTGGCGTCCCCGGCGGCTTTCTCGTCGCCATCGGGTTTGGCATCCGTCGGCGCCGCGCCGCCGGCCGGCGCAGTCGCCGCCGCATCGGGCTTGTCCGTCTTGGCGTCGGCAGGCGACGCCGCCGCGGCTGTTGTGCTTGGCGCAGCGCCGCCGCCCGTGGCGGGCGTCGTTTTCTGGCAACCG
>CAZZWY010000425.1:0-4172 GCA_964657785.1 uncultured Acetobacteraceae bacterium | reverse complement strand
CGACATGTCCGGGCCTTCGTAGTCGCGCTCGCAGATCGTGCAGCGCATGGCCTGCCAGCGCGTGGTCTCGCCCGCCGCGAAGAAGCGGATCGGCGCTTCCTCCACGCGCCGCGCCAGGTAGAAGCGGCCCTTCGTCGCCCAGGCGATGAGCGGGGCGGTGACGAAGGCCGTCACCATCGCGATCAGGGCCGAGAACGCCTGTGCCATCGGTCCGAAGAGACCGAGATAGGCGGCCGCCGACAGCAGCGAGGCGAGCCCCATCGCGCCGACGCCGACCGGGTTCACGTCGTAGAGGTGGGCGCGCTTGAACTCGATCCCCGGGGGCGACAGGCCGAGCGGCTTGTTGACGATCAGGTCGGCGACGACCGCCATGACCCAGGCGATCGCGATGTTCGAGTAGAGGCCCAGCACCTTGCCGAGCGACTGGAACAGGTCGAGCTCCATCAGCATCAGCGCGATCAGCGTGTTGAAGACGACCCAGACGACGCGACCGGGGTGGCTGTGCGTCAGCCGGGCGAAGAAGTTCGACCAGGCGAGCGACCCGGCGTAGGCGTTCGTCACGTTGATCTTGAGCTGCGAGACGACGACGAGCAGCGCCGTCGCGGCGATCGCCCAGGTCTGGCGCGGAAAGGCGTACTCGTAGGCGGCGAGGTACATCTGGTTCGGGTCGACCGAGCGTTCGACCGGCACCGAGTGGCTGATCGCCAGATACGCGAGCAAGGCCCCGCCGAGCATCTTCGCGACACCGAGCAGCACCCAGCCCGGTCCGCCGATCAGCACCGCCGCCCACCAGCGGCCTCGCGTGGCACGGGTTCGCTCCGGCATGAAGCGCAGGTAGTCGGCCTGCTCGCCCATCTGCGTGATGAGCGCGATGCCGACGGTCATCGCGGCGCCGAAGCGGCGCAGGTCGAACCCGCTGGCCTGGCCGTCGACGCCGGCGTAGCCCGACAGGTCGTGGAGGATGCCGGGGTTGGCGGCGAAGACGAAGCCGTACGGCACGACGAGCAGCACGATCCAGAGCGGCTGGGTCCAGACCTGCAGCCGGCTGATGACGGTCACGCCGTGGGCCACGAGCGGGATCACCACGAGCGCGCAGACGAGGTAGCCCCAGGCCGGCGGGATGTCGAAGGCGAGTTCGAGCGCGTAGGCCATGATGGCGGCCTCGAGCGCGAAGAAGATGAAGGTGAACGACGCGTAGATGAGCGAGGTCACGGTCGAGCCGATGTAGCCGAAGCCGGCGCCGCGCGTCAGCAGGTCCATGTCGACGCCGTAACGCGCGGCGTAGACGCTGATCGGCAAACCGGCGAGAAAGATGATGAGCCCGGTCGCGAGGATCGCGCAGGCCGCGTTGGTGAAGCCGTATTCGACCAGCAAGGTCGCACCCACCGCCTCCAGCACCAGGAACGACGCCGCGCCGAACGCGGTGTTGGCCACGCGCAGCGCCGACCACTTTCGAAAGCTGTGCGGCGTGAAGCGCAGCGCATAGTCTTCCATCGTCTCGCGCGCGACGAGGGTGTTGTAGTCGCGCCGGACCTTCATCACCCGCTGCACTGCTTCGGTGCCCGGCGGCGTGCGCATCGCGGGCCCGAGGGCGGGCGACGGGGTCACGGCCGGGGTCGCGTCGTGGCTCATCGGCGGCGCGACGGCAAGGCCCATGCCACGCACCGACGGCGGGTGCGATCCTGCGGCACCTGCGCTACTCCGCGCCTGCCCCGGCGGGCGCCCCCGCCCGACGGGCGTCCACCCAGGCCTCGAACGCGGCTTGCGGCATCGGCGCACCGATCAGCAGGCCCTGCAGATGGTCGCAGCCCTGATCCGCGAGAAACACCCGTTGCGCTTCGGTCTCGATGCCTTCGGCGACGACCGTCATCCCGAGACTTTGCCCGATCTGGATGATGGCCCGGATGACCGCGGCGGCGCGCGCGTTCTGCGGCAGGTCGCGGACGAAGGCGCGGTCGATCTTCAGCTTGTCGATCGGCAGCTCCATCAGGTGCGCGAGCGACGAGTAGCCGGTGCCGAAGTCGTCGATCGAAATCCTCAGGCCCATCGCTTTCAGATGCGCCAGGCGCGGCTGGACCTGCGCCAGGTCGTCCATCAGCATGCGCTCGGTCAGTTCGAGCTCGATCAGCCCGTCGCCTGCGGCGGGCGTGATCCCGGCCGCCGGCAGCACTTCCGCCACCGCCTCGAGAAAGCCGATCGACTGCAACTGGATCGTCGACAGGTTCACCGCCACCGGCCCGATCTGCCAGCCGAGCGAGCGCCACCGCATCGCGCAGCGCGCCGCCTCGCGCAGCACCCACTGCCCGATCGGAATGATCAGCTGACGCTCCTCGGCCAGCGCGATGAAGGCGTCGGGCCGCAGCAGGCCGCGCTCGGGATGGCGCCAGCGGATCAACGCCTCGGCGCCGCGCACCCGGCCGTCGCGCGCACCGATCTGCGGCTGGAAGTGCAGCTCGAATTCGTTGTGCAGGGTCGCCCGGGCGAGCTCGCTTTCGAGCACGAGCGCGGCGAGCGCGGCCGACGAGGTGCGAACGTCGAAGACCTGGACGCCGGCGCGGCCGCGCGCCTTGGCGCCGTACATCGCCGAATCGGCGTTCTTGACGAGCTCGGCGGGGGTGGCGCCGTCGCGCGGGAAAAGCGCGATACCGATCGACGAGGTGACCGAGATCGTGCGGCCGCCGGCCTCCAGCGGCGCGCCGATGGCGGCGAGGAGCGCCTGCGCGACCTCCCGCACGTCGGCCTCCTGCGAGCGCCCGGTCGGCGGGCCCGAGAGCAGCACCATGAATTCGTCGCCGCCGAAGCGGGCGACGAGGTCGGTCGCGCGCAGCGCCGCGGTGATGCGCGCGCCGACGGTGCACAGGAGCTGGTCGCCGGCGGGGTGGCCGAGCGAGTCGTTGACGCGCTTGAAGTGGTCCAGATCGATGAAGAGCAGCGCGACGAGCAGCCCCGCCGAGCGGGCCCCCTGGATCGCCGCCTCGAGCGCGAGCGCGAACGCGGCACGGTTCGGCAGGCCGGTGAGCGGGTCGTGGTGCGCGAGGTGCTCGATGCGCGCCCGCGCGGCCTCGTCGGCGGCCCGGGCTTCGGTGACGTCGCGGATCGTCACGCACAGGCCCGCCGGCGAGACGCCCCCCTCCGCGGCCGGATCGCGGTCGCTGCGCAGATGCACTTCGATCCAGCGCGGCGTCCCGTCGACGCTCCGCAGCCGGCGCTGCTGGACGACCGGTTCGCTCCCGCGAAGGAGGCGCTCGATCGCCGGCTGCATCTCGCGCGCCGCTTCCCGGCCGATCACCTCTTCGATCGTCAGGCCGCGCAGGTCCCCGGCGGCGCGTCCGAAGAGGGCCGCGTAGGCCGGATTCGCGAACTCGCAGCGCTGGTCGGCGAGGCGGAAGAAGGCGGTCGGCAGCGGCAGGGCGCGGGCGAGGCGGCACCACACGGTCGGGTCGACCCCGCCTGCATCCGGGTCTGGCCGTTCCGCCGCGTCGCGCGGCCCGGCCGAAGGAAGGGGGACGGCCGGATCGGTCATCGAACGGGCACCGATCGCAGCGTCTCGACGGCCAGGCACAGGTCCTCCCACGCCCGCGCCTTGTCCTCGAGGTTGCGCAGCAGATAGGCGGGGTGATAGGTCACGATGAGCGCCACGCCGTGGTAGCGGTGGACGCGCCCTCGCAGCCGCCCGACCGGCTCGCTGCTGCGCAGCAGGCTCTGCACCGCGAAACGTCCCATCGCGAGGATGACCTTCGGTCGCACCAGCTCGATCTGGCGCACCAGGTAGGCCTCGCAGCGGGCCAGCTCGTCCGGCGCCGGGTTGCGGTTGCCGGGCGGCCGGCACTTGAGGGTGTTGGCGATGTAGACCTGCCGCGCCGGGTCCGGACCGGTCGGCGGCGCGCCGCGGCCGATACCGATCGAGCGCAGCATGTTGTCGAGCAGCTGGCCGGACTTGCCGACGAAGGGCTCGCCCTCGCGGTCCTCCTGCTCGCCCGGCGCCTCGCCGACGACCATCCAGTGGGCGTCCGGGTGGCCGGTGCCGAAGACCGTCTGGCGCCGGCTCTCGCAGAGGCGGCACGCGGTGCAGCCGGCGACCGCGGCTTGCAGGGTCGCCCAGTCCATCGACGCGACGTCGCCGGGTGCGGGCGCAGGGGTCGACACGACCTGCGGGGAGACCGGCGTCACGG
>CAZZWY010000424.1:0-4174 GCA_964657785.1 uncultured Acetobacteraceae bacterium | reverse complement strand
CCGATCTCGAGCCGTACTGCCTCGTCGACCGGCGCTGCCCGACCTGTGCGGATATTCGCGGATGCGCCCTCGGGCGGATGCCTGCTGCCTCGTCCAGTAGCAAAAAGCCGGCCACGCCGGATGGTGCGTCGCGGATTCTAGAGGTCGGTCTGCCGGCCGGCCCCTGGGCTTGCCCGGTTTCCGCGGGACGGAAAACCCTGTGGTGGGCGACGGAGAACGTCCATCCCCCCGCCGGCCGGCGCGGGGTCGGGCGCGCTCAAGATCGGCGCCACGGCGCCGGCCGGGCTGGCGATCGACTCATGCGCGATCAATCGGCTTCGAAGGTCGACCGCGTCGGATCGGCTGCCTCGTTCAAGCGTCGAAGCTCGTCGAGCTTCTCGCCGATCCTGATCTCCATGCCGCGGGCGACCGGCTGATAGAAGCGCTGCGCCTCCATCTCGTCCGGCCAATACCGCTCGCCGGCCGCGAAGCCGCCCGCTTCGTCATGGGCGTAGCGATAGCCCTTGCCGTAATCGAGGTCCTTCATCAGCGATGTCGGCGCATTGCGCAGTCGCAGCGGCACCGGGCGGGTGCCGTCCTGCTTGATGAAGGCGCGGGTCGCCTTGTAGGCCGTGTAGACCGCGTTGCTCTTCGGCGCCACCGCCAGGTAGACGACGGCCTGCGCGAGCGCGAGCTCCCCTTCGGGCGAGCCGAGGCGCTCGTAGGTTTCGGCGGCGTCGAGCGTCAGGCGCAGCGCCCTCGGATCGGCCAGGCCGATGTCCTCGGATGCCATGCGCACCATGCGGCGGGCGGCGTAACGCGGGTCGACGCCGCCGTCGAGCATGCGGA
The DNA here is from genome assembly GCA_964657785.1 of uncultured Acetobacteraceae bacterium. Taxonomy (GTDB): domain Bacteria; phylum Pseudomonadota; class Gammaproteobacteria; order Burkholderiales; family Burkholderiaceae_C; genus LMDS01. The sequence goes on along the minus strand of CAZZWY010000424.1, from coordinate 3,346 downwards.
CGAACCAGTAGAGCGCCGCATCCGGGTCGCTGCCGCGCACCGCCTTGTGGAGCGCCGAGATCGTGTCGTAGAACTGCTCGCCGCCCTTGTCGTAGCGGCGCAGCTGCTCGCCGAGCGAGCGTTCGAGGACGGCCTCGTCGATCGTCGCGATGGAGCCGGCCATCGCGACCAGGTTCTCGTACGCGTTGAAGAGGCGACGTGCGTCGCCATCGGCATAGGCGATCAGCCGGTCGCGCGCCGCGTCGCTCATGTCGGGGCCCGCGAGCAAGGCGCTGGCGCGGGAGAGCAGCTCGCTCAGGTCGGCGGCCTCGAGCGGCTTGAGCACATGCACCGTCGCCCGCGACAACAAGGCCGAATTGACTTCGAACGACGGGTTCTCGGTGGTTGCACCGATGAAGGTGAAGAGGCCCGATTCGACGTGCGGCAGGAACGCGTCCTGCTGCGCCTTGTTGAAGCGGTGCACTTCGTCGACGAAGACGACCGTCTGCCGGGCTGCCCCGCGTGAATCGCGCGACGACTGCGCCACCTGCGCCCGTTCGACCGCTTCGCGGATGTCCTTGACGCCGCCGAGCACCGCCGAGATCGCGATGAACTGCGCGTCGAAGCCCTGCGCGACCAGCCGCGCCAGCGTCGTCTTGCCGACGCCGGGCGGGCCCCACAGGATCATCGAATGCAGCCGGCCCGACTCGAACGCGACCCGCAGTGGCTTGCCTGGCGCCAGCAGATGCTGCTGCCCGATGACCTCGTCGAGCGTCTTCGGCCGCAGGCGTTCGGCGAGCGGCGTCTGGCGCGCGGCGTCCTCGTCGAAGGGCAGGCTGGCCGTCGTCACCGTTGTCTTTTCGAGTTACTGCTCGATCACATCGGCGCCCGCAGGGACCTCGAACCTAAAGTGCTCGGCAGGCATCGGCGCATTGCCGACGAACTGGCTGAACTGCAGCAGCGAGCGCTGCCCGAACGCATCGACGATCTCGACCGCCGCCAGGTCCTTGCCGCGAAAGCCCACCTGCACCGACTTGAATGCGCCGTCGCTCGCCTTCGGCGTCGCCTGAACCCAGTCGATGCCGTCTTTCGCCGGCAAGGCGGCGAGCTCGAATTCGTTGTCGAGCGAGCCCCCCGCCAGCAGCGCCGCCGGTGTCGCGCCGAGAGCAGCGGAAATCTTGCGCGAGCTGACCTGGTTCAGGTCGGCGTCGTAGATCCAGACCTTCTGCCCGTCGGCGACGATGGTCTGCACGAACGGCTTGGCATACGCGAACCGAAACCGGTTCGGGCGCGCGAATTCGAAGCTGCCGGTCGAGACCTTCTTCTTCGCGCCGTCGCTGGACGTCACGGTCTGCGTGAACTGGGCGCTGCCCGTCCTGACATCGCGGATGAAGCTCTTCAAGGTGTCGACGCTGTCGGCACGGGCGTCGCCGTGCGAGCCGATGGACACGAGCGCGAACATCGCGGCGGCGATCGATTTCTTCATTCTGTGCGGGCCGGAACGATGATGTCGCGGTTGCCGTTGGTGGCCATGCTGGAGACGACCCCGGACTTCTCCATTTGTTCCAGCAGGCGCGCCGCGCGGTTGTAACCGATGCGCAGGTGGCGCTGCACCAGCGAGATCGAGGCGCGCTTGTGCTGCAGCACGATGGCGACCGCCTGGTCGTACATCGCATCGCCCTCGCCGCCGCCCATCACGCCGGAGTCGCCCGAGAGCACGTCGCCGCCCTCGCCGCCCTCCGTGCCGCCCTCCAGAATGCCCTCGATATAGTTCGGTTCGCCCTGCGACTTCAGGTAGCTGACGACGCGGTGCACCTCGTCGTCGCTGACGAAGGCGCCGTGCACCCGCACCGGCAGGCCCGAGCCCGACTGCATGTAGAGCATGTCGCCCATGCCGAGCAGCGCCTCGGCGCCCATCTGGTCGAGGATGGTCCGCGAGTCGATCTTGCTCGAGACCTGGAACGAGAGCCGCGTCGGGATGTTGGCCTTGATGAGCCCGGTGATCACGTCGACGCTCGGCCGCTGCGTCGCGAGGATCAGGTGGATGCCCGAGGCGCGGGCCTTTTGCGCCAGCCGCGCGATCAGCTCCTCGATCTTCTTGCCGATCACCATCATCAGGTCCGCGAGCTCATCGATGACGACCACGATGAAGGGCAGGCGTTCGAGCGGCTCGGGCTCGTCCGGCGTCAGGCTGAAGGGGTTCGGGATCAATTCGCCGCGGGCGGTGGCTTCGTCGATCTTCTTGTTGTAGCTGGCGAGATTTCTCACGCCCATCTTGCTCATCAGCTTGTAGCGCCGCTCCATCTCGCCGACGCCCCAGTTGAGCGCGTTGGCGGCCTGCTTCATGTCGGTCACGACCGGGCAGAGCAGGTGCGGAATGCCCTCGTAGACGCTCATCTCGAGCATCTTCGGGTCGATCAGGATCAGCCGGACGTCCCTCGCCTCGGCCTTGTAGAGCAGCGACAGGATCATCGCGTTGATGCCGACCGACTTGCCCGAGCCGGTCGTTCCCGCAACGAGGCAATGCGGCATCCGGCCGAGGTCGGCGACCAGCGGATTGCCGACGATGTCCTTGCCGAGGCCCATCGTGAGCGGCGAAGCGGCATCGGCATACACCTGCGAGCCGAGGATTTCCGAGAGCCGGATGGTCTGCCGTTTCGGGTTCGGCAGCTCGAGCGCCATCGTCGTGCGGCCGGGGATGGTCTCGACGACCCGAATGCTGATGAGGCTCAGCGACCGTGCCAGGTCCTTCGCGAGGTTGACGACCTGCGAGCCCTTCACGCCGGTCGCCGGCTCGATCTCGTAGCGGGTGATCACCGGGCCCGGGGACGCCGAGACGACGCGCACCTCGACGCCGAAATCCTTCAGCTTCTTCTCGATCAGCCGCGAGGTCATCTCGAGCGTCTCGGGCGCGACGCTCTCGGTCCGGCCGGGCGCTTCGTCGAGCAAGTCGACCTGAGGCAACGCGGTGTCGCCGAGTTCCTTGAACAGCGGCTTCTGGCGCTCCTTGACGACGCGGGTGCTCTGCGGCACCACCGCGACGGGCGCCTCGATCACGATCGGCAGGTGATCCTCGTGCAGCTGGTGTTCGACCTCCACGACGCGCTCGCGTTCGCGCAGCGCCTTCTCGCCGACGCGCGCGTCCTCGGCGCGCTCGATGCGCTCGGCCTGATGCCTGCGCCAGGACTCGACCCACGCGCCGATGCCCTCGGCGACGCGAACCCAGGAGAACTGCATCGTCATCGACACGCCGGCGACGAGCACCGCGATCCAGAGCACGCCGGAGCCGGCGAAGCCGAGCAGACGCATGCTCGCGCTGCCGAGCGAGTAGCCGCCGCCGTGGAGGTACAAAAGTGCGGAGCGGTCG
>CAZZWY010000423.1:0-4184 GCA_964657785.1 uncultured Acetobacteraceae bacterium | reverse complement strand
CCGGCGGTGGCCAGCGCACCGGCATTGATCGCCCGGGGATCGGCGCCGAAGAATTCGACCATCAGGTTGCGCAGCACCACCGAGATGCCGAAGGTCAACAGCACCGGCGTCAGCGGGTCGTCGGCCCGCACCGCCCGGTTGACAAGCGTCGCCTGCAACCCGTAGCCGACCGCGAAGGCCACCAGCGCCACCGGCACGATCAACCAGAGCGGCGACACGCCGGGAAACAGCGTCGACAGGAACGCCCCGAAGTAGGCCGACAGCACGACGAATTCGCCGTGCGCCAGGTTGACGACCCGCATGACGCCGAACACCACCGCCAGGCCGAGCCCGAACAGGGCATAGAGGCCGCCGAGCATCACGCCGTTGAGGAGGGTCTCGATCCAGGCCATGTCAACCACCTTCGCCGAAGTAGGCGGCACCGATCTGCGCCGCACTGAACGCATCGGGCCGACCCGACAAGGTCATGCGCCCCTTGAGCAGGCAGTAGACATGGTCCGCGACCGAACAGGCGCGGGCGACGTCCTGTTCGACCAGCAGCACCGACACGCCCTGCGCGCGAATGTCGGCCAGTGACCGGTAGATCTGTTCGATCACGATAGGCGCCAGACCGAGGGAGATCTCGTCGCACAGCAGCAGCTTCGGATTGGCCATCAGTGCCCTGCCGATGCTCACCATCTGCTGCTGGCCGCCGGACAAGGCCGTCGCCGGGCGATTCCGGAACTCGCGCAGGATCGGGAACAGGCTGTAGATCTTCTCGAGCGACCAGGGCCCGGGGCGCCGCGTGTGGGCACCCATCCTGAGGTTTTCCTCGACCGTCAGCGAGGCGAACAGCAACCGCCCTTCCGGAACCAGCGCGATGCCGAGCCGGGCGATCTCTTCGGCCGGCAATCGGTGGATGGGATGCCGATTGAAATCGATGCGGCCGATTCGCCTCGACCCCAGGCCGCAGATCGCATGGATGAGCGTCGACTTGCCGGCGCCGTTGGCACCGATCAGCGCGAACACCTCGCCCTCGCCGATCTTGAAGGACAGATCGAAGAGGGCCTGCAGGTCGCCATAGTGGCTGCACAAGCCCTCGACCTCAAGCAGCGGCATGGCCTGCTCCCGGCGGCTCGATCACGCCCATGTAGACCTCGCGCACCGCGGCGCTCGCCATCGCCGCCGCGGGCGTGTCCTCAAGCAGCTTGCGGCCGAAGTTGAGCACCATGATGCGGTCGGCGACGGCGTTCAGGGCCTGGGCGATGTGTTCGATCCAGATCATCGCCACGTCGGCCTTCAGGGTCAGGATGAGCTCGGTGAGCGCGTGCACTTCGGGCTCCGTCAACCCGCCCGCGATCTCGTCGAGCATCAGCAGCCGGGGACGCGCCGCCAGGCCTTTGGCGAGTTCGAGGCGCTTTCGGTCGAGCAGCGGCAGGCGGCCGGCCTTCTCGTTCATCCTGCTGCCGAGGCCGGTGCGTACGAGCGCATCCCGCGCCTGCTCCGCGGCCTCGCGGCGCGGCAGGCCGGCGGCGAAGGTGGCGGCGGCCAGCGCGTTCTCGTAGGCACTGAGATGCGGGAAGGCCTGCGGAATCTGGAACGCCCGCGCCACGCCGCGGCGTGCCCGCACTTGCGCCGGCAAGCCGACCAACTCGTCGCCATCCAACGTGATGCTGCCGGCGTCGGGCATCGCCACGCCGGTGATCAGGTTGAAGAGCGAACTCTTGCCGGCGCCGTTCGGCCCGACGACGCCGAGGCACTCACCCCGGGCGAGCTCGAAGCCGACGTCGTCGGCCACGACGATCTCGCCGTACTTCTTGCGAAGTCCCTTGACGATCAGGCACGGCGGCATGGCGCATCGATCCGGGGGACGACGGGGGTTACTTCAATTGCGAGAGCAGCTGCAACGAGTCCTGCACCGGAATCTGCTTGGCCGTGCTGTTCTCGGTGATCACGAGTTCGTAGGGGAACTTGGATCCCGTCGACTTGCGCCATTGACCAGCCGCCATGCCGGTCTCGGCGATGCTCTTGATGGGACTGTCCTTGAACTTCACCGGGCCGATCACCGTCTGCAGGTCGAGATTCGCGATCGAATCGCGCAAGGCTTTCTTGTCCTTCGGGTTCGGCGTGGCCTTCAGCGCGGCGATGCCGACTTCGAAGAGCGCATGGCCATAGCCGATCGGCTGGGTCCATTGCTTGCCGGTCGACTTCTCCCAGTCTGCGGCCAGTTCCTTGGCGCTCTGGCCGGTCAGCGACGACTTGTAGGGGAACGCCGGCGTCCACCAGACTTCGGTCGACATGCCGTTGCCGGCGGCGCCCAGCGACTCGACCGCGCTCGGGAACAGGAAGGCACCGGCCAGGGTCACGATCTCGGGCTTGAACGCCGACTGCTGCGCCTGCTTCCAGAAGGTCGCGAAGTGATTGGCATAGGCGAAGCCCGACACGATCTTCGCGTTGCCGGCCTTGAAGCTCGACACCTGATTGCTGAAGTCGTCCGTGGTCATCTTGAAGAAGCCGCCGTTGATCTCCTTGTATCCTTTGGCCTTGGCCGCGGCCGGAATGCCGTTCGCCGGATCGGCGAACGCATGGCCCGGGGCGTTGTCGATGTAGAGGGTGCCGATCGTCTTCTCGACCTTGACCGCGTCCCACATCCCGAAGAAGTTCTTCAGCACGTCGCCCGCGCCCCAGAAGAAATGGAAGGAGAACGGAAACCCCTTCGCGGGCGTCGACCCCCGGCCGAAGATGATCGCCTGCCACGGCCCCATCGTCGAGATCATCGGCACGCCGTTGACGTCGCAAAGCTGGCCCGCGGAGAGGGCGGCGTCGCTGTCCTGCACGAGCAGCAGGTCGACCTTTTCCCGCAACACCAGTTCGCTCGACATCGTCGCACCGCGGTTGGCATCGGACTGGGTGTCGCGAACGACGATGTCGACCTTGTACTTGTCGCCGCCGATCGTGAGACCCTCTTTCAAGGCCGTACGGATGCGCTCCAGGCTCCAGGTGTCGGCTTCCGCGAAGTTCGCACGCACGCCGGACAAGGTCGTGAGATAGCCGATCTTGATCGTCTTCGTCGACTGCGCCAGCGCCGGCAAGCCGAGCAACGCCGACGCCGCGCCCGCGGCCACGAGCGTGCGCCGACTCACCGTCGCAGGCGTGCGAGCGCCGTCACCGGATTGAGTCGCTTCGACCGATTTACTCGCAGACATCACAGGCTCCTGAAGGTTCGACCGCGGCCGCTCAAGGGCCACGAAAATCACGATAGAGCCAACTTGTTTCATTGTCAACTATCTTAGTTGAGAGGTGCGTCGCAATTTCGATGCCATCGGCGAGTAGCTGTCAGAACCCGCGCGCATGCGTCGACACCCGGCCGCCACCATCGGCGACGAGCACCGCACCGGTCACGAACGAGGCTTCGTCGCTCGCGAGAAAGCGGATGCAGCTCGCCATTTCTTCGGGCCGGGCGACGCGCTTGAGCGCGATGCGCTGCGACATCACGGCAAACTCTTCTTCCATCGAGGTGCCCGCGGCTTGCGCCGCATCGCTCATCTCGCGCTCGGCCATCGCGGTGCGGGTCCAGCCCGGGCACAGGCAGTTCGACCGGATGCCGTCCGCACCGTGCACATAGGCGATGTTGCGTGTGTAGGCGACGACCCCCGCCTTGCTCGGCGCGTAACTCGCGCTGCCGGGTGTCGAATTGAAGGCCGCGACCGAGGCGACATTGACGATGGCACCGCCACCCGCACGCTTGAGGTGCGGCAGGGCGGCGCGGCACACCCGCATGGTGCCGGTCAGGTTGACCGCGATCATGCGGTCCCAGACGGCGTCGGTCGTGTCTTCCGGGTTGTCTTCGGCGACGACGCCGGCGGCGTTCACGACCACCGTCAAGGGGCCGAGCGCCACCCCCGCGGCAATGGCCCGATCGACGTCGGCCTGCAAGGTGACGTCGCCCGGCACGACCTGTGCGCCGGTTCGCGTGGCCAGTGCCGTCAGCGCCGATTCGTCGCGATCGAAGGCGACCACGCGGTCGCCGTCCATGCAAAGACGCTGCACCGTCGCGGCGCCGATGCCGCTGGCCGCGCCGGTGATCAGGACGATGCGGCCGGCCACGGCGACTGCACCACTGGATGGCCGGGCACGACCCGTCCTTCCGCGACCCAGCCGTCGAACACCGCGAGCACGGTGTCGACGAAGGCCGGATCGTTGAT
>CAZZWY010000422.1:1268-4195 GCA_964657785.1 uncultured Acetobacteraceae bacterium | reverse complement strand
GCCGCGAGCACGGTGGCGGTGCCAACACCGGCGCAGGTGCGCGCCGAATTGGTCGCCATCCGCAACCTGCTCGACGGGTGAGCCCGGCCACGCGCACGCCAGCTACAATCCTCGAGTCGGGGCGTAGCGCAGCCTGGTAGCGCACTTGCATGGGGTGCAAGGGGTCGCGAGTTCGAATCCCGCCGTCCCGACCAATGAAATCGATGGGTTAGCTTCCGCGCGGAGCTAACCCATTTTGATTCCCAGAGACTGCCGGCTGCGTCGGGCAATCCGGCGGCGCCAGCCTGGCACGTCGCTGGCACCCGTCTCGTCACCGGGATCGCGATGCTGGCGCTGCCGGAGGCGAGAGGGACCGGCCGTTGCAGGATTGAGGTGGGCGACCGGCGCTCAGTCGCATGCGTCGTCGGCCGCGATTGACTTCAGCCCGGTGTACCTCGCCAACGCACGCCGGATGTCGGGCGCCAGCAGCCGCTCGGCATTTCCCAAACCGAGCTTGCGGTAACTCTCCCACTGCGCTTCGTCGAAGAACTGGTCGGCGGTCGATTCCTGGGGGAACGAGTCGTTCGCGTGGGCGTACTGCACGACGTCGGCCGAGGTATCGGCGAGCAGGTGGGGCTTGAGCAGGACGACCCAGCACAGCACCTGGTCGTCCCCAGGCTTTCGAAGGCGCAGCAGCAATGCGCACTTGGACAAGCGGGCTGGTCGCTCGGAAGTCGTGTCGCGCGCTGCCGCATGGAATTCGTCCGTCGTCGCGAACACGCTGCGCAGGCGCCGCTCGCGGGCCAGCGGGTCGACCGACAACTCGAGTTTATAGTCGATCCGCACGAGCCGAATCAGGTTCGCCAGGTCTTCGAACGCGTAGTGCGGATCGGTGGCCGCATCGACCGCGACCACGAAGCGCAGCCCGCGAGCCGGGCGGAGCAGCTCGTAGAGGCCGGTGTTCTCGAAATGACCGCCGTCGGAGAGGTACTGCCACGGCCGTTTGATCCCGTAGAAGCGACCGCGGAATTCGTCCAGAAGGTACGCCTGCGTCTCGAACGACCGTCGCAGCCACTTCATGGCGACGTGCGACTTCGGCTCCCGCCCGCAGCCAGACTGCCACCACACGCCGAGCCGGATGTTCGCCCAGCCAAGCAGCAGCGAGAGGCCGAGCGATGTCTGGCGGCCTAGGCCGGTCGACACGGCAGCGCCCGACGTGCCGACCCATTGCCCGACCGTCAAGGTGCGCGAGATCTCGCTGGCGTCGGTCACCTTGCCGAAGCGGGTGACTTGACCATCGATCGCGAACCCGAGCGGCGTCACCAAGAGCGGCTGGCCTTTTCGGTCGCGCTGCACCAGTTGCTCGGCCGGGTCGACCGTCTTGTTCAGGGTCACGTTGATGAGGTGGAGCGGGGCGAAGGTGGTCGGCTGGGCGCCGTCCCAGTAGGCCGAGACATCGAGGTCGTCCTTGCGCACCGGTTCGGCCGTGCTCAGTCGCCGCGTACCGGCCTCGTGGCGGGCCTCGAAGCGTTCCCGGTTCGAGGCGCCGAGGTAGGCGCGTGCCAGCCGCGCCGAATAGAACGACTGCAGGCTCGAAAGGTTGATGAAGCCGGGGAAGCGCCCGGTCAGCCAGGCGAGCCCGAGCAGCGCGACGACGAACGTCCAGGCGACCACCATCCGCTCGTCGGCAGACTGCCCGGGCTGCTGCACCACCCAGTTGACGACGTAGCTCCAGAGGATCGCGATGCAGGCGAAGATCGTCCCGCCGGCGAGGCCCGACAGCACCGGGAGCGGGACGCGCTGGACCCATCCCTCTCCCTTGCCGGCGTCCGCCAGCAGCGGCGCGAGCCGCCTCGCGACGAAGCTGAGGACGGCGGCGAGGGCTGCCGGCCAGGCGATGTGAAAGGAGTTCGGCGAGTCGGCGCTCAGACCCCAGAGCAGCCGGCCGGCGCTGTCGAGCAGGCCGAGCACGAGCATGGCCACGGTGGTTTGCAGGGCGGTCGTGAGCCAGCGGGTCAGCAGCACCCGCCGCGCCGCCACGTTGTCGGGCCCGTCCCCGCGCGCCCGGCGGCAGGCGACACCGTACCAGACGACGCTCAGCACCGTCACGACGCAGGCCGCCGTCCACACCTCCTGGCGCAGCCGCAGCGGATCCTGGCTCGCCGCCAGGCCGAGGACGGCGCTGATGCCGAGGAGCGCGAGCACGGTCGCGCTCAGGCGCAGACGCCGCCTGCGTCGATGCGGGCCGCCTGACCCCGGACCCGGCTTCGCCCGCGTGCCGATCGGTGCCGGATACGAGAGCCAGAACGCCAGCCCGACCGGGAGCGCCCAGAGGACGAAGGGCAGGGCGGACAGCGCCAGCAGCGGGCTCAGGTCGACCGCGAAGGCGCCGTCGGGCGTGCCGAGCGCGTGCAGCCACCGGTTCGTGAACGGCGTGTCGGAAAGCGCCACGAGGATCGCGAACACCGTCGCGATCAGGGTGCCGATCACGTATTGCACCGCGAGCCAGTTGCGCAGGCCGAGGGCCGCGGCGTAGGCGGCGTCGCCGGCACCGGTGGGCATGAGGTAGCGGCCGTTCTCGCGCAACCAGGCGAGCGGGAAGGTGGCCCAGGCGCCGGGATCGCTGCTGCTCGTGGCACGGACTCGACCCGGCGGCTCGTTGCAGAGCGCCTCGATCGCGCCGTCCGCGTCGAAGGCGGCCTGGGCCAGCGGGTCGGCGGGCGACGCCGCCGATCGGGGCCGCAGCCGGTCGGCGACGAAGAGGCTGGCGACGAACGCGCCGAGATAGCCGCCACCGCTGACCGTCGAGAGATAGTCGAAGCGCGACAGCAGCGAGCCGAGGAACTTCGTGCCGGCCGGCTGCGCGGGCGGGGGCAGATCGGCGGCGGGCGGTGGGTCGCGGTCGATGCGTCGCCCGGCGAGCGCGAGCGCCTGGACGACGCCGAGCG
>CAZZWY010000422.1:0-1258 GCA_964657785.1 uncultured Acetobacteraceae bacterium | reverse complement strand
CGAGCGAATAGGTGGCGCTGCGAATCCCACCGCCCGAAAGCGCCAGGCCCCACGGTTCGTCGGGCGGCTGGGTGGCCGTGCCCGCCGTGACCGGCCCATTCGCGGCGGATCCGAACACGGCGCGTCGGCGGTCTCTCAGGCGCTCGAGGCGGGCGAGGGCGTCGGGCTTGCCGGTCAATGCGGGCACCGCGGCCGCGGGCGGTGGGGGGATGGTTGCATCTTCGTCGCTGATCACCGTGAAGACCTCCCGACGGGCGATTGAGGGTGCCGATCGTCCACCGATTGTTGGCGCTGCGGCGCTGCGCGCCAAATCTCTCAGGGGGAGCGCTCTATACTGTTTATATGTCCAGTATTTCTCCGAACCAGGCTGACGGGCTGTGACCGCGCTTCCGGCCTACGCCGAACTGCATTGCCGCAGCAACTACAGCTTCCTGACCGGCGCCTCGCACCCGCACGAGCTCGTCGAGCGGGCGGCAGAACTCGGTTACAGCGCGCTCGCCCTCACCGACGAATGCTCGGTGGCCGGGGCGGTGCGGGCGCACGTCGCGGCGCAGGACGTCGGCCTCCACCTGATCGTCGGCACCGAGATGCGGCTCGTCCTGCCGGGCGCGGCGCGCGAGCCGCATTCAAGGCTGGTGCTGCTCGCCCAGACGCGCCGCGGCTACGGCAACCTCTGCCACTGGATCACCGTGGCGCGCCGGCGTGCGCCCAAGGGGGAGTATCTCGCGCACCCCGGCGACATCGAAGGCAAGGAGCCGACCGCGCCCGCCCTGGCGGGGCTGCCCGAGTGCCTCGCGCTGCTGGTGCCCGATGCGTCCCAGACCTTCGAGGACATTTTCGCCCGCACGCTGTGGCTGAAGAACTGGCTCGGCGACCGCGCCGGGATCGCGGTCAGCGCGCTGCGGCGGGCTGGCGACGAGGAACTCGCGTCCACCCTCCTGCGCGTGGCGGAATTCACCGGGGTGCTGCTCGTCGCGGCCGGTGACGTGCTGATGCACCTGCGTTCGAGAAAACCGCTGCAGGACACGCTGACCGCCACCCGCCTGAAGCGGCCCGTGGCCGAGTGCGGCGCCGGCCTGAGCGCCAACGCCGAGCAGCACCTTCGCTCGCGCTCGCGCCTGGCCGGTCTCTTCGAGGCCGACTGGCTGCGCAACACGCTGGTGTTCGCGGGGCGCTGCAGTTTTTCCCTCGGGATGCTGAAGTATGAATACCCGCGCGAGATCGTGCCCGTGGGCCAGACGCCCACCAGCCATTTGCG
>CAZZWY010000421.1:0-4232 GCA_964657785.1 uncultured Acetobacteraceae bacterium | reverse complement strand
GCGTTGAAGATCTTGTGGCGGCAGTGCTCGCTGTTGGCCTGCGCGAACATCATCAGCTCGACGTCGGTCGGGTTGCGCCCGAGGCCGGTGAAGGCGTCCACCAGGTAGTCGATCTCGTCGGCCGAGAGCGCCAGGCCGAACTCGGCGTCGGCGCCGACCAGCGCGTCGCGGCCGGTGCCGAGCACGTCGACGTGGACCATCGGCCGGCCGGGCTTCGGCTCGAAGAGCTGGCGCGCGGCAGCGTGTTCGCGCAGCACGCTTTCGGTCATGCGGTCGTGCAGCAGCGCACCGGCCGCGGCGAGCTCGTCCGCCGTCAGCGGCTTGGTGCCGCCGAGGAGGCCGCTCCTGACGCCGACCCGGTACGCCGTCACCCGCTCGATCCTCTGCACCCGCAGACCACAGTTGCGCGCGATGTCGGTCGCCTTCGACGCCCACGGCGAGACGGTGCCGAGGCGCGGCGCGACGACGATCCACGCGCCGTCCGGCGGCCCGGCGTAGGCTTGGCCGTAGTGCAGCAGCGCCGCAAGCCGTTCATGCTCGGCGGCGGAGAGTGCGGCGTCGCTCGCGACCCAGTGCCGGTGCCGGGCCGCCAGGGCATTGATGCGCGGCACCACGCGCTGCAGCGTGGCCAGCAGGGCCTGGGCGCGGAAGGCGGGAAGCGCGTTGCCGCCCTCGAAAGATGTCAGGTGCGGGGGGTGCGGAGTCACGCGGCAGGCTCGGTGTGGAGGGGTATCGTCAGGTCACGGGAAAGCCGGGGGCCGATGGCCGTCGGCGGCCCCGCCCGGGGGGAACCCGTGCAAACCCGCAAGTCTACGGGTCCGATGAGATAATCCCGGGATGACGATCACGATAAAGACCGGCGCGGACGTGGAGGGGATGCGCGTGGCGGGCCGCCTCGCCGCCGAGGTGCTGGACCTGCTCACCCCGCATGTGAAACCCGGCGTCACGACCGACGCGCTCGACCGGCTCGCCCATGACCACATCGTCGGCGTGCAGGGCGCCGTGCCGGCGCCGCTCAACTATGCGCCGCCGGGCTACACGCCCTACCCGAAGTCGATCTGCACCTCGATCAACCATACCGTCTGTCACGGCATTCCGAACGAGCGCCCGCTGAAGAACGGCGACATCCTCAACGTCGACGTGACGGTCATCAAGGACGGCTGGCATGGCGACACGAGCCGCATGTTCGTCGTGGGCGAGGGCTCGATCGCCGCGAAACGGCTCTGCCAGATCACCTACGAGGCGATGTGGAAGGGCATCCTGAAGGTTCGCCCCGGCGCTCGGCTGGGCGACATCGGCCACACGATCCAGACCTTCGCCGAGAACGCCGGCTTCACGGTGGTGCGCGAATTCTGCGGCCACGGCATCGGCCGCAAGTTCCACGAGGAGCCGCAGGTGCTGCACTACGGCCGTCCGGGAACGCTCGACGAACTCGTGCCCGGCATGATGTTCACGATCGAGCCGATGATCAACGCCGGCCGGCGCGACATCCGCGAGATGGGCGATGGCTGGACGATCGTCACGAAGGACCGCTCGCTCTCGGCGCAGTGGGAGCACACGGTGCTCGTTACCGACAGCGGCTTCGAGGTGATGACGCTCTCTGCCGGCAGTCCGCCGGTGCCTGCCTTCGCGTTGCAGGCGGTGGCCGCTTGAGTGCCTGCCTGAGTGCCTGATACCGCGATGGCAGCGGTGGTCGACGTGCCGACGGGCGATCCGGCGCCCTCCGCGGTGAACCGGGGTGGCGGTATCGGCGAGCGGCGTCTGCGCTTTCGCGAGGGCAAGGCGGCGCTGCTCGCCCGATTCGAGGCGTCGAGGGCGACGGCGCCGGCCGCCGGCCAATTCCTGCGGTCGCTCAGCCGCCATGTCGACGTCACCCTCGGCGAGCTGTGGGGCCATGCCGGGATGCCCGAAGGCGCCGCGCTGCTGGCAGTGGGCGGCTACGGCCGCGGCGAACTTTTTCCGCAGTCGGATGTCGACGTGCTGGTGCTGCTCCCGGCGGACGACGCCGTCGGCGCGGCCTGCGGCGGCGCGGTCGAGAGCTTCATCAGCGCCTGCTGGGACATCGGTCTGGAGATCGGCTCGAGCGTGCGCAGCATCGCGGAATGCCTCGCGCTCTCGCAGCGCGACGTCACCGTGCAGACGGCGCTGCTCGAGTCGCGCTATCTCTGCGGGTCGCGCCGCGTCTTCAATGCGTTTCGCCGTGCCAACGCCGCGGCGATGGATCCGAAAGCATTCCTGCGCGCCAAGACGCTCGAGATGGTGCAGCGCCATCGCCGCTTCGAGGACACGCCTTACTCGCTCGAGCCGAACTGCAAGGAAAGCCCGGGCGGCCTGCGCGACCTGCAGGTCGTGATGTGGGTGGCGCGCGCCGCCGGCCTCGGCAAGAGCTGGAACGCGCTCGCGGCACGCGGACTGATGACGCCGTTCGAAGTGCGCCAGCTCAATCGCAACGAGGGGCTGCTGAAGCTGATCCGGACGCGTCTGCACCTCATTGCCGGGCGGCGCGAGGACCGACTGGTGTTCGACCTGCAGACCGCCGTCGCCGAGAGCTTCGGCTACACCTCGAGCCGGACCCAGCGCGCCTCCGAGAAGCTGATGCGCCGCTACTACTGGGCGGCCAAGGCGGTGACGCAGCTGAACCTGATCTTGATGCTCAATATCGAGGAACGCATCGAGGGCTCCGAACACGCGCCGATGCGCCGCATCAACGACAAGTTCCTCGAGCGCGGCGGCATGCTCGAGGTCGCGAGCGACGATCTCTATGAACGCGACCCGCACGCGATCCTCGAGACCTTTCTCGTCTACCAGCAGACGGTCGGCCCGAAGGGTCTGTCGGCGCGAACCCTGCGCGCGCTCTACAACGCCCGCGACCTGATGGACGCCGCGTTTCGCCGCGATCCGGTCAATCGGGCGACCTTCATGCAGATCCTGAGGGCGGGCGGCGGGCAGACGCACGCGTTTCGGCTGATGAACCAGACCAGCGTCCTCGGCCGCTACCTCTGGGTCTTCCGGCGCATCGTCGGGCAGATGCAGCACGACCTCTTCCACGTCTTCACGGTCGACCAGCACATCATTATGGTGCTGCGCAACGTGCGGCGCTTCTTCATCCCGGAGCACGCCCACGAGTACATGTTCTGCTCGCAGCTCGCGGCCAGCTTCGACCGCCCGTACGTGCTCTACCTCGCGGCGCTCTTCCACGACGTGGCCAAGGGCCGCGGCGGGGATCATTCGATCCTCGGCGGGATGGAGGCACGCCGGTTCTGCCGCGACCACCTCGTGCCCAAGGTCGATGCCGAGCTGATCGAATTCCTGGTCGAAGCGCATCTGACGATGTCGCGCATCGCGCAAAAGGAAGACCTGTCCGACCCCGACGTGATCGATGCGTTCGCCCGGCTGGTCGGCGACGAGCGCCGCCTGACCGCCCTCTACCTGCTCACCGTCGCCGACATCCGCGGCACCAGCCCGAAGGTCTGGAACGCCTGGAAAGGCAAGCTGCTGGAAGACCTCTACCGCCTGACCTTGCGTGCGCTCGGCGGCGCGCGGCCGAACCAGGACGCCGAGATCGAGGCGCGCAAGCAGGAAGCGCGGTCGGCGCTGAACCTCGCGTCGCTGCCGGCGGGGGTCGAGGTGCCGCTCTGGAGCACGCTCGAACTCAGCTACTTCGCCCGCCACGACGCCGCCGACATCGCCTGGCACACCCGTTCCCTGCACGAGCGGGTCGACAGCCGCGTGGCGATTGTCCGGGCGCGCGTGTCCAGCCTGGGCGAAGGGCTGCAGGTGCTCGTCTACGCCCCCGATGAGCACGACCTCTTCGCGCGCATCTGCGGCTATTTCGACGGCGCCGGCTTCAACATTCTCGACGCCAAGGTCCACACGACGCGGACCGGCTACGCGCTCGACACCTTCCAGGTCAACAGTCCGCAGCTCGAGCCGCAACTCCACGACGTCAAGTACCGCGACCTGATCTGCTACGTCGAGACCCAGCTGTTTCGCGCCCTCTCGGAGACCGGCCCGCTGCCCGAACCGAGCCGCGGCCGGATCTCGCGTCGGGTCCGCTCGTTCCCGGTCACGCCGCGGGTCACCTTGCGCCCGGACGAGCGCGGCCAGCGCTGGCTGCTCGGCGTCTCGACGAGCGACCGGTCGGGCCTGCTCTTTTCGATCGCGCGGGTGCTCGCCCACCACGGCATCAACCTGCAGCTCGCCAAGATCACCACCCTCGGCGAGCGCGTCGA
>CAZZWY010000420.1:0-4234 GCA_964657785.1 uncultured Acetobacteraceae bacterium | reverse complement strand
CGGCACGAGTGTGAGCAGCCGTGTGCCCACCTGCGCCTCGAGGCCGACCCGCACCTGGCGGTCGCCGACGCGGCCGTCGACGCTCGCGCGGATCAGCGCTGAATCGACGTCGATCTGCGCCTGCCGGGACTGCGCCTCGGCCTGTTCGACCTGCGCCTCGGCCATGCCGATCTGCGCGCGCAAGGTGGCGACGTGGCGCCGCGCCTGGAGCGTTTGCGCCTCGTTCTGCCGCAGGGTCGCGAGCGCCTGATCCCGGTTCGCGACCATCTGCGCCAGTTTTTCGGCCGGCTCCGAGCCGCTGCGGGCGAGCGGCTCGTAGCGCTCGACCTCGCCCTGGCTGTGGCGGCGCTGCGATTCGGCGCCCCGCACCGCGGCCGACGCCTGCGCCACGGTCGCGTTCTGCTCGGCGATCTGCGCCTCGTACTGGCGAATGCTGGCGCGGCCTTGCGCGGCCTGCGCCAGCGCCTGCGCGACGCGGGCGCGGTTGCCGCTCGCGTCGATCCGGACCAGCGGGTCGCCGACGTGAACTTGGGCGTTGTCGTCGACGAACACCTGCTCGACGGTGCCCGACACCTTCGCTGCGACGATGACCTGGTCGGCCTGCAGGTAGGCGTTGTTCGTGCTCTGGACGAAGCGGCCGTGCGTCCACCAGCGGTAGAGCCAGACGCTGCCGGCGATCAGCGCCAGCACGACGATCACCCCGATCAGGATCTTGACCCAGGGCTTGCGGAGCGGGGAGGGCTTGTCCGCGTCGGCCTTCTTGCCGTCCGGCTCGGCGTCCTCGGGCGGGGCGTCGGGTTGTTTCGCCGTTGCGTCGGCGGCGGGCTCGGGACCCTGGGGCGGCCCCGCATCGGCTGCCTTGTCGGCACCGTTCGACTTGCCACGGGCCAGCGGGCCCAGGTCGATCTGACGCGGATCGCGCGCGCCGCGGCCCCGGTCTGCGCGGCGCGGGTCATCGGCGGTGGACGGATCGGACATGGGGGGCTGGAGATAAAAAACAAAACTGTACGGTATGGTAATTGACCGATACCCTCTGTCAAGCGAAAATGACCGATCCGTACGGAAAAGGAATGTTGCGATGCGCGTCAGAACCGAAGCCAAGCGCGAGGCGATCCTCGCGGAAGCGTCCAAGGCCTTCATCGAGCTCGGTTACGAACGCACGTCGATGGCCGAGATCTCCGCCCGCGTCGGCGGCTCGAAGGCGACGCTGTACGGTTATTTCGCGTCCAAGGAGCAGCTCTTCGTCGACGTCGCGCGCAGCGCCGGAGAAAGGCACGTCTGGCCGGTGTTCGACGAGCTGTCGCAAAGCGCCGCGGGCGACGAGCCGGCCGCGCTGCAGCGCTTCGGCGAAGGGCTCCTCGGCTACATCTGCAAGCCGGAGGCGGTGTCGATCCAGCGCATGGTGGTCGCCGAATCGGGCCACACGACGATCGGGCGGCACTTCTTCGAATCCGGCCCGAAGCTCGGGCACGACACGGTGGCCGAATTCCTGAAAGGTGCGATGGCGCGCGGCCGCCTGCGCCCCGCGGACCCGGTCGTCGCGACCGCGCACCTCATCGCCCTGCTGAACGCCGAGATCATGCCGCGCCGCATGCTGGGGTTGCCGGTGAAGACGTCCAAGCCGCACATCCGCAAGGTCGTCGAGCGGGCGGTCGGCGCCTTTCTGGGCGCGTACTCGGCTTGAGGCGATCGGCGTGCGAACGAGCCGCGACGGGCGGGGCAGGATGCGCACGCAAGCGTAAGTCGCCGGGGCCGCCGCCGCCGATGCGATCATCCAGCGATGCAAATCCGTCCCTTCCGCACGTCCCCCCGTTCGCGCCTGGCCGTTGGCGCGATGCTGTTCGCGGCCCTCGTCCTGGTCGCCTCGCCCATGCCCAGCCGCGCCACCGAAGAGCCCGAGTACCAGGTCGTCCAGCAGTTCGCCGACTTCGAGGTGCGGCAATACGTCGCCTACACGGTCGCCGAAGTGGTGGTGCCGGGCCCGGCGGGCGACGCCGGCAGCCGGGCGTTCCCGATCCTGGCGGGCTACATCTTCGGCAAGAACAAGGGCGAGCGGAAGTTCGCGATGACGGCACCGGTCACCCAGGCCGCCGTGCCCGCGACGCTCGAGACGACGGCGCCGGTCACCCAGGCCGCGGCGCCCGGCGGCTTTCTGGTGCAATTCGTGTTGCCGCTTGGCGTGACCGTGGCGAGCGCGCCTGAACCGCTCGATGCGCGGGTCCGGCTGCGCGAGGTTGCGGCCGCTCGGGTGGCCGTCATCCGCTATTCCGGCTTCTGGTCGGAGGCCAACTACACCGAGCACCTGACGACGCTGGAGACGGCCCTGCGCGCTGCCGATCTGCCCTGGACCGGGGAAGCGGTGTACGCACGCTACAACGCGCCGTTCACGCCGTGGTTCCTGCGGCGCAACGAGATCTGGCTGCGCCTGAAGTAGCGTTGCGGGCTTCCTCCGGCGTCAGCATGCTCGCCGAGATGACCTCGAACAAACGAGATGGGCTCGCCACCGACGCTGAACCTGCGCCATGCCGCGGAGCCCGAAGGCATCGCCGTGGGGGGTCTCGACACGAATCGTCTTTCACCCGCCGATCGTGACCGCGGGGAGGTTGCTTCTGCGGTTCGGCGAGAGATGCGAACGTCCGAGGACGGCTCAGGTCGCGACGTTCTGGCGGCGACGCCAGGCCGCCGGCGGGAGGCCGTATTCGCGCCGGAACGCCCGGCTGAAGGCGGTGTCGGTCTGGTAGCCGACCTCTTCGGCGATGCGTGCGAGCGGCGCATTGCTGCGCGCCAGCAGGTTCGACGCGAGCAGCATGCGCCACTGCGCCAGGTACTGCATCGGCGCCTGGCCGACGAGTTGCGGGAAGCGCTCGGCGAGCACCGACCGCGACGTGCCGGAGAGGCGTGCCAGTTCCTCCAGCGTCCAGGGCCGGGCGGGCTCGGCATGGAGTGCGCGCAGCGCGGCGCCGACGATGCGGTCGTTGACGCCGGCGAGCCAACCGGTGCGGCCCTCGGCCTGCTCGTTCATGTGGATGCGCAGCACCTCGATGAACAGCACCTCGGCCAGCTTCGCGAGCACGCCCTGGCCGCCGGGGCGCGGCGACCGGGCCTCGGCGAGCGCGTAACGCAGCGAGGCCTCGAGCCACACGCCCGCATTCGAGCCGCGCACGCTGACCTTGACGACCGGCGGCAGGCCGGCGAGCAGCAGGTGCGCCAGGCGGGCGTCGCAGGCGAGGTAGCCGCAGACCAGCTTCGTCGTCGCGCCGCCACCGCCGTAGGCCAGCAACCGCGGTCGGCGCGCGAGCACTTCCTGCAGCCGCGCGCCCGAGGCCGGTGGCAGGCCGGGCTGCGAACCCATGCGGTGCGCGTCGCCCTGCGGGAACACCACCGCGTCGCCGGCGGCCAGCCGCAGCGGCGGCAGGTCGCCGAGCTCGATCCAGCATTCGCCTTCGGTGATCAGATGGAAGATCACGACCCGCTCGGCCGTCGGTTCGAGGAACGGCGCCGCGGCGTCGGCCTGCGGCGACTGGTAGCACCAGGGCGCCGTGAAGCGGCCGTGCAGGAAGATCGCACCGACCAGGCGCACCACGCGCAGCGTCTGCGACAGCGCGTCCATCACGCCCCGGCGTCCGTGTCCACGTCGACGTGCAGCACCACCGGCAACGGCTCTTCGACAGCGCAGGTCACCGGCGAGCAGCCCGTGGTCGACGCGACCAGTGCGCGCAGGCGCTCGGCGGGCACGCCGGGTGCGCCGATGCGAACGTGGAGGTCCATCGACAGCGGCCCGGCGGGGACCGGACGGCCGTCGGCCTCGGGCACCGCGAGCAGCCCGCGCGCGTCGGAGCGGCTCGTTGCACGCGCTTCGAGCGTTCGCAGCGCGAGGCCTTCGGCTGCGGCGGCCATGGCGATGCGCGTCACCGCGCACGCCGCCAGCCCGGCCCGCAACAGCCAGCCGGCCGTCATCGCGCTCGCCTCGCCGCCGAGTTCGACCGGCATGTCGGTCTCCACCGCATAGCCCGTCTCGCTGCGCACGCTCGCGCGCAAGCCGCCGTCCCACCGCGCGGTGGCCGCGGAGTCGTCGCCGATCCCGGCCTGCGGCCTGCGACGCAGCACCGAGGCCACCCGTTCCATCGATGCCGCGATCTCTTCCCTGCCCATGGCCGTCCACCCTTCGAAGCCGAGACTCGATTCTGCGAGCGGGGCGGGCTCGGCGCCAGCGAGGCGGTGCCAATGCGGGCCC
>CAZZWY010000419.1:0-4242 GCA_964657785.1 uncultured Acetobacteraceae bacterium | reverse complement strand
GCGTCATCAAGCGGCCGCTGATCAGCAACGCCCGGGGCAAGGGTCCGGCCGTGCTGAAGCATGGCAATCTCATCATGGTGACCAGCGCCCTCGCGGGCGAAGGCAAGAGCTTCACGTCGGTCAACCTCGCGATGAGCATCGCCGCCGAACTCGACAACACGGTCATGCTCGTCGATGCCGACGTCGCACGACCTTCGGTCCTGCGGATGCTGGGCCTGCCGCCCGGCCCGGGGTTGCTCGATCTGCTCGAGGGTACGGCGGACATGTCGCGCGTGCTGCTCAAGACCAACATCGACAAGCTCACCCTGCTGCCCAGCGGAACGCCGCACGCCAGAGCCACGGAACTGCTCGCGAGCGAAGCGATGCACGCGCTGCTCGACGACATGGCATTGCGCTATCCCGACCGCATCATCATCTTCGACTCGCCGCCGCTGCTGTTGACGACCGAATCGCGCGTGCTCGCGACGCACATGGGCCAGGTCGTCATGGTGGTGCAGGCCGACCGTACGCTCCGGTCGGACGTGCAACACGCACTCTCCACGATCGACGCCTGCCCGGTGCGGATGGTGCTGCTCAACAAGGCCCGCGCCGATTCGAGCGGTGGCTATGGCTATGGTTACGGTTACGGCTATGGTCAGAACAGCGCCGACGAGAAGCGGCATGCCTGACCGGTGCGGCGGCCGTCGATGACCAAGGGACGCCGTTCGCTGCGGAAAACGCTGCGGGCTCCTGCCGTCGGCATTCCGATGGTCGGCCTGCTCGGCATCGCCACCTTGCCCGCGCCGGCGCAGGACGCACCGACCGCCGACGCGACGGGTCGGGCGCTCGCGGTCGTGCCGACGTTTTCCGCGCAGACGACCTTGACCGACAACCGGTTCCTGACGGCGAACGATCGACAGTCCTCGATCATCGGCGAGCTGAGCCCGGGGCTGCACGTTGCCGGGCGGACCGGGCGGATCCAGGGCCAGCTCGACTATGCCCTCAATGGCTTCGTTTATTCGCACGGTTCAGGGCCGAACAACCTGCAGAACGCGCTCGACGGCAAGCTGCATGCGGAGGCGGTCGACAACTGGCTGTTCATCGATGCCGCCGCGAACATCTCGCAGCAAAGCATCTCCGCATTCGGCACGCAGTCGCCCGACCCGGCGTTGCAGAACGCGAATCAGAGCGAGGTCGCGACCTACTCCCTGTCGCCGTCGCTGCGCGGCAGTCTGGCCGGGATCGCGAGCTACGACCTGAGGGCCGGGTATCAGGCGCTGCACAGCGACGGCTTCGACGCCGCGAACAGCAGGACGCGCACCGCCGCATTGAACCTCCACTCGGAACATTCCGCGTCCGCGCGGCTCGGCTGGGGCTTGGCCTTGACCCACGAAGGCGACGCCTACGAACGCAGCCGGTCGACCGTCTCGGACCGCGCCAGCGCCACGCTGAACCTGTCTGCCACGCCCGAACTCGTCTTCTCGCTCAGCGCTGGGCGCGAGGCGACCAATCTCGCTTCGGTCGACAAGGAGAGCTCCCCCACCTGGGGTGTGGGACTCGACTGGCGACCGAGCGAGCGCACGCACGTGAGCCTCGAGCGTGACAAGCGCTTCTTCGGCGAGTCGCATGCGGCGATCCTCGAGTACCGCACGCCCCGCACCGCGTGGCGCTACGCCGACACGCAGGATGTGAGCACGCCGTCGGCAACAGGCACCGGCTCCACCCAGACCGCCTACGACCTGCTCTTCGCGCAATACGCGTCGATGTACCCCGACCCGGCGCTGCGTGCGCAGATGGTCACCGCTGCCCTTGCCCGCAACGGCATCGGCCGCGGGTCTTTGGTCAACGGCGGGTTCCAGAGCAGCGCGCCGTCGCTGCAGCGCCGCCAGGAATTCTCGGTGGCGCTCAACGGCCTGAGAACGACGACGCTGTTGACCGCGTACCAGACCCGGACCTCGAACCTCGATCCTCTGGCGTCGGTGACGGGCGACCTGTCGACGCAGGGCACCGTGACGCAGCGCGGGTTGGGTGCGACCCTCTCGCATCGGCTGACGCCGCAAGCCTCTGCCACCGCGAGCTTGATGCTCCTGAAGAGCACGGCTTCGGCCACTTCGCTCGCCACCGATCAGCGCTCGTTGACGCTCGGCTGGTCGACGCAGCTGAGCGCCCACCTCAGCCTGTCGCTGAGCGCGCGGCACACCGCGTTCAGCAGCACCACCTCGCCTTACCACGAGTCGGCGGTGATCGCCGGGCTCAATTTCCTGCTCTGACGACTCCAGCGCAGCCGACCCATGTACGAAGCCTTCTACGGCCTGACGAGCAAGCCGTTCCAGCTCAATCCCGACCCGAGCTTCTACTTCGGCAGCAAGCAGCACAGCCGCGCCCGGGCTTATCTGGAATACGGCGTGTCGCGCCACGAGGGGTTCGTCGTCATCACCGGCGAGATCGGTGCCGGCAAGACGACGCTCCTGCGGGCCCTCATCGAGGGGCTGCATGGCAGCAACGTCGTGATCGGCCACCTGGTGACGACCCAGCTCGGCGCTGAAGATACGCTGCGCATGGTCGGTGCGGCCTTCGGCTTTCACGTGAAGGACGTCGCCAAGTCGGAGCTGCTGATCACGCTGGAGGGCTTCCTTCTGAGCCAGACGAGCCAGGGCAAGCGCTGCCTGCTGATCGTCGACGAGGCCCAGAACCTCACCCCCCGCGCCGTCGAGGAGCTGCGCATGCTCTCCAACTTCCAGTTCGGCAATCAGGCGCTGCTGCAGAGCTTTCTGGTCGGCCAGCCGGAGTTTCGCGAGATTCTGCAGCGGCCCGAGATGGAGCAATTCCGGCAGCGAGTCGCCGCCACCTGCCACGTCGGCCCGCTCGACGCGGAGGAGACGCAGCGCTATATCGGCCATCGGCTCAAGCGCGCGGGCTCGACCGGCCAGCCGAGCTTCGACGACGCGGTGTTCGAGGTGATTCACCGGGCGAGCCGGGGCATTCCGCGGCGCATCAATTCGCTCTGCGACCGCCTGCTGCTGCTCGGCTACCTCAACGACAAGACGCATCTCAGCGCGGAAGACGCCGACGAGGTGGTGCGGGAGTTCGCGGAGGAATCGGCCGTGACCCCCCGCGCGGAAGCCTCGAGGGGAGAGGCGCAGGACAGTCAGGCCGCCGCGATCGGCCCGCAGGAAAGCAGCGGTGAACTCGACCTGTCCCGGTTGCGGCT
This sequence comes from uncultured Acetobacteraceae bacterium, assembly GCA_964657785.1. GTDB lineage: Bacteria > Pseudomonadota > Gammaproteobacteria > Burkholderiales > Burkholderiaceae_C > LMDS01. The sequence goes on along the minus strand of CAZZWY010000419.1, from coordinate 1,052 downwards.
CGAGCCCGGGCTTGGGCAGACGATGTCGCGCCAACTCGCCGCCCTCGGTGGCGAGCAGGGGCTCACCCAGTTGCAGCGGCTCGAACTGAGCGTGCTGCGCCTCGAGCGACTCAACGTGCAGACGCTCGCCACGCTGCAGAAACTGGTCGACGCCGTGCGCCGACCGTCCGACGAAGTGAGCAGCAAGTGAGCCAGGCCTTCCCGACCTCGACCTCGACTTTGGCGCCGGTGATGTGCATCGTCGGCGCGCGTCCCAACTTCATGAAGATGGCGCCCGTCCTGCGCGCCTTCGCGGCGCACCGGCCGGCGCTGCCGACCTTCCTCGTGCATACCGGCCAGCACTACGACGCCGACATGAGCGACCGCCTGTTCACCGACCTCGGCTTGCCGCGGCCCGACCTGAACCTCGAAGTCGGATCGGGCAGCCACGCGGTGCAGACCGCCGAGGTGATGCGCCGCTTCGAACCGGCCCTCGACGCGCATCGGCCGTCCTGCGTGGTCGTCGTCGGCGACGTGAACTCGACCCTGGCCTGCACCTTGGTCGCGGTCAAGAAGGGCGTGCCGGTCGTGCACATCGAAGCCGGCCTGCGCAGCCACGACCGGGCGATGCCCGAAGAGATCAACCGGGTGCTGACCGACCAGATCGCCGACCGCCTCTACACCACCGAACGCAGCGCCGAGGCCAACTTGCGGCACGAGGGCATCGCGGCCGATCGAGTGTGCTTCGTCGGCAATGTGATGATCGACTCGCTGCTCGCGAACCGCGCCCATGCGAGGCCGGTCGCTGCCACGCTGGCGAGCCATCAGATCGATCCGTCACCGTTCGAGCGCGGTGCGGGTTACGGGGTCGTGACCTTGCACCGGCCGTCCAACGTCGACGAGCCCGTGGCGCTCACGGCCTTGCTCGGCGTGCTCGGCCAGGTGTCGCGGCGGCTGCCGCTCATCTTCGTCCTGCATCCGCGCACCCGGGCGAACCTCGAGCGAATGGGGTTGATGGCGTCGATCGACCGCACGCGTATCGCGCTGTTGCCGCCGCAGGGCTATCTCGAGAT
>CAZZWY010000418.1:3449-4249 GCA_964657785.1 uncultured Acetobacteraceae bacterium | reverse complement strand
GGCGCAGGCCGACGCCGCGCAGGCCGGCCCGCTCGCCGCCGCGCAGGCCCAGCGGCTCGGGCTGATCAGCTTTTCCGCTGCCGCCACGACTCGCGCCAACCAGCGCACCCTGACCGTCGGGATGCGCTGGGATCTCTCCGACCGCGTCGCCCTCAAACTGCAATTCGACCGGGTGCGCGTCGACGCGTACAGCGGCCGGCTCTGGTCGGGAACCGGCGCGACCGAGGCGATCAACGCCGAGATCGGCAGCGTCGCGGTCGATTTCGTCTTCTGACCGTCATGCGCCGCATCTTCCTGTTCCTCGCTCTCTCGGGCGCCCTGTGCGGCAACGCGCAGGCCGATTTCTTCCTCATCGTGCAGGCGGGCAACCCGCAGACCTCGCTGACGCAAAAGGAGGCCGTCGACCTCTTCATGAGCCGCCGCCACGCGTTTCGCAACGGCGACCCGGCCTTCGTGTTCGACCTGCCGCGCGACCACCCGCAGCGCGAGGACTTCTACAAGGCGCTGACCGGGCTCGGCCTCGCCCAGGTCAACAGCTACTGGTCGCGGCTGATGTTTTCCGGGCAGAGCCGGCCGCCGCAGACGATCGCGAGCGAAGCCGAAATGCTCGGCCTGGTGCGGCACAACCCGAACGCGCTCGGCTGGGTGACGCACGAACCCGCCGACAAGCAGATTCATACCGTGCTGGTGCTGAAGGAGCCGACGTGATGCGCCGCATCGGCGGCCGCGGCAGCCTGCAGCGGCGCTTCATGGTCGTGGTCGTCGTCGGCGCGCTGCTGTTCTCGCTCGCCGCCGGCGGC
>CAZZWY010000418.1:0-3439 GCA_964657785.1 uncultured Acetobacteraceae bacterium | reverse complement strand
TCGAGAGCAGCCGCCACGCGATCGAGAACCTGACGACGGCGGTGGAGAAAAGCCTCGCCGTCGGCGCCTTCGCCCGCGACCGCGTGCTGCTCGACGAGGTCGTGCGCGGTCTCAGCGGCCACGAGCTCGTGCGCTCGGCCGAGGTGCGCCTCGCCGACGGCGAATTGATGGCGTCGAGCGGCGACTCCGCGGCCGCGCCGATGGCGCCCGGCTCGCTGGTCGAACACGCCCTCACCTCGCCGTTCGATGCCAGCGAACGCGTCGGCGTCCTGCGTTTGCAGATCGACATGCGCCGCGTCGCGAAGCTCGCGGTCGACGAGGCCCTGCTGCTCGGCGGCCTGATGGTCGGCCAGGGCATGCTGGTCGCGCTGCTGCTCTACGCGGTGATGGCGTGGCTGGTCTCGGGGCCGATCGTGCGGATCGCCCGATCCCTGCCCGAGATGACGCCCGGCAGCGAGCGGCGCCTCGAGAAGCCCGCCTACCACGGCGACGACGAGATCGGCCTGCTCGTCGACGCCGCCAACGCGCTCCTCGATTCGCACGACCAGGCGCTGCGCCGCGAACGCACGCTGCGCGCCGAGGTCGAATCGATGGAGGCGCAGTACCGACAGATCTTCGACTCCAGCAGCGCCGGCATCTTCGTCCTCGACGGCGGCGGCTGCCTGATCAACAGCAACCCGACCGTCTCGCGCGTCGTCGGCATGTCGCGAGCGCAGCTGGCCGAATTGCAGCGCGAGAGCTTCGTGAGGCGCGTCTTCGCGCGGCCCGAGAAGGTCCAGCGGATGGTCGACGAGGCGGCCCGCAGCGGCCGCACGGTGTCGGGCGACCTGCAGCTGCTGCAGGAAGGCGAGGAAGGGCGCTGGGTGCACTGCCTGATCTCGGTGCAGTCGGCAGGGCAAGGGGCGGGGCAGGCCCCTCGGATGCCGGCGGACGACCCATCGGTGCTCATCGTCGAGGGCGTCATCTACGACGTGACCGAACGCAAGTTCACCGAACGCCGCGTGCGCTACCGCGCCGAGCACGACGCGCTGACAGACCTGAAGAACCGCGCCGCGACGGAGGCGGGCATCGAGCGCTTGATCCGCAGTGCGATCGCCTCGAACGAATCCGTGTCGCTGCTGTGCATCGACCTCGACGGCTTCAAGCGCGTCAACGACGAGTTCGGACACGCCGCGGGCGACCATGTGCTGACCGTCTGCGCGAGCCGGATGAAGGCGTGCGTGCGCAGCGAAGTCGACATCGTCGGGCGCATCGGCGGGGACGAATTCATCATCGCGCTGCACCAGGTGGCCTCGGGCGACCCGGTGCTGCACCGCACCGCCGCGGCGCTGGTCGCGACGCTGCGCCGGCCGATCACGCTCGAAGGCGGGCAGCGCGCCCACGTCGGAGCGAGCATCGGCATCGCCTCGGCGCCGCACCACGGGTCGACCTATACGGCGCTGTTCCACTGCGCCGACCTCGCGATGTACGAAGTCAAGCACAGCGGCAAGAACGCGTTCGCGGTGGCTGCGGCGCCCGCGGCCTCCCGGGAGGAAGAAGCGGGCAACGCCCTGCCGTGCCGGGGCGAGGCCGACGAACACGCCGGGAAATTCGAGCTGAGCGACTTCTGAGGCGCGCGCGACGCGACGCGCCGTACGCGCTCGTTCCGCGCCCGCCTACATCGTCTCGGCGAACAGTTCCCGCCCGATCAGCATCCGGCGGACCTCGCTCGTGCCCGCGCCGATCTCGTAGAGCTTGGCGTCACGCCACAGGCGCCCGAGCGGGTAGTCGTTGATGTAGCCGTTGCCGCCGAAAATCTGGATGCCCTCGCCCGCCATCCAGGTCGCCTTCTCGGCGCACCAGAGGATCACGCTCGCACAATCCTTGCGGATCTGCCGCACGTGGTCGGTGCCGATCATGTCGAGGTTCTTCGCGACCGTGTACGCGAACGAACGTCCCGCCTGCAGCACGGTGTACATGTCGGCGACCTTGCCCTGGATGAGCTGGAATTCGCCGATGCTCTGGCCGAACTGCTTGCGGTCGTGGATATAGGGCACGACGTTGTCCATCACCGACTGCATGATGCCGAGCGGCCCGCCGGTCAGCACCGCGCGCTCGTAGTCGAGGCCGCTCATCAAGACCCTCGCGCCGCCGCCCACGCTGCCGAGCACATTGTCCCGCGGCACCTCCACGTTGTCGAACACCAGCTCGCCGGTGTGGCTGCCGCGCATGCCGAGCTTGTCGAGCTTCTGCGCGACGCGAAACCCGGGCATGCCCTTCTCGATCAGGAACGCGGTGACGCCGCGCGCGCCGAGTTCGGGCTCGGTCTTCGCATAGACGACGAGGGTATCGGCGTCAGGCCCGTTGGTGATCCACATCTTGGCGCCGTTCAGCCGGTAGCCGCCGCCCGTTTCCTCCGCCCTGAGCTTCATCGAGATCACGTCGGAGCCGGCGCCGGGCTCGCTCATGGCGAGGGCGCCGACGTGTTCGCCGCTGATCAGCTTCGGCAGGTACTTGCGCCGCTGCGCCTCGCTGCCGTTGCGCTTGATCTGGTTGACGCAGAGATTGCTGTGCGCGCCGTAGCTCAGGCCCACCGAGGCGCTGGCGCGGCTGATCTCCTCCATCGCGATCATGTGCGCGAGGTAACCCATGCCGGCGCCGCCGTACTCCTCCCCGACGGTGATGCCGAGCACGCCGAGGTCGCCCATCTTCCGCCACAGGTCCATCGGGAACTGGTCGGCCGAGTCGATCGCGGCAGCACGCGGGGCGATCTCGGCCTGGGCGAATTCGCGCACCGCGTCGCGCAGGGCATCGACATCGGCGCCCAGTTGGTGGTTCAGGCCGGGCAGGTCGTTCATGCGGGTCTCCTCGTCTGTCTGCTTTATCGACTCACGTCGGGTCGGCCGGTCACCGTCATCACCGTCGCGGTCATCGTCGCGACGAGGCGCGGCCCGCCGCCTTCGGCGTCGTACTCGAGCGCCCGACCGTCGACGACGCTGATGGTACGGCCGCCCTTGGTGACCAGCCCCTCGAACCGAAACGTCGGGCCGCGCGCCGGCGCGAGCAGGTTGATCTTGAACTCGATCGTCAGCACGCCGGCACCCGCCGGCATCAGGCTGAACGCCGCATAGCCGCACGCCGAATCCAGCGCCGTCGCGATCATGCCGGCGTGGATGAAACCGTGCTGCTGGGTCAGCGCCGGGCGGTGCGCCATGCCGAGCACGACCCGGCCGGGCTCGACGCTCTCGAGCGTCGCGCCGAGCGTGACCATCGCGCCCTGCAACGCGAACGAGTCACGGACACGTTCGGCGAAGGACGGGTCGCGCGCCTCCATGCCGCGCCGTCAGACGGTGCCGCGCGTCGCCTCGAACAGGAACCACGCGCGGCGCTCGGCCTCGTCGATCCAGTTCTCGAGCAGGCTGGTCGTCACGACGTCGCCGAGCTCGTCGGTCAGGCCGTG
>CAZZWY010000417.1:3709-4284 GCA_964657785.1 uncultured Acetobacteraceae bacterium | reverse complement strand
CAGGCCGATCAGCCCGGTGGTACCGGTGCTCGCGGTGTTGGCGACCAGGTTCAGGCCGCTCGACAAGGTGTAGTCGAGCACCCAGGTCGTGCCGAGCAACGACCATTTCTGCAGCCCGCCGTCGCCGAGCCCGCCCTGCTTCGGCTGGCCGGCGTCGGCGACGTAGAGCGTCGACGCGTCGGCGAAGAAGAAGTTCTCGGGACTGATATTGACCTTGCCGCTGACGCTGATGCCGTTGCCCTGGCCGTTGGCGAGCGTCACGGCGTTGCTGAGGCCCGGCAGCACGGTCGGCGCGGTCGCCGTCGTCGGCAGGCCGGTGCCGAAGACGGCGATGTTCGCCGAGCCCTTGGAGGTGCCGGTCGCGCCGGTCTGCTTGCTGTCGGTCGAGACGTAGAGCTGGCCGCCGGCGATCGTCGCGGTGCGGACGTCGGTGGCGCTGCTGATCACGGTGCCGCTCGAGGCGCCGTTGCGGACGTACTGCACGCCCTGCGTCGTGTCGCCCTTGACGCCCTGGCCGGCGACGTAGAAGGACGTGCCATCGACCGTCGCGACGCTGCGCGGGTTGTTGGTGTTGG
>CAZZWY010000417.1:0-3699 GCA_964657785.1 uncultured Acetobacteraceae bacterium | reverse complement strand
CCCTTCGATGCGCCGGATCTCGGGCAGGAGGTTGGTGTTGGCGAAGTTGTAGATCGCGGTGCGGGTGTCGACGCTGCCCTGGGCGTCGATCGTCGCGACGACGCGGCTGACCGCCGTCGAGGTGCCGCCCTGCACGCTGGTGGTCTGCGCGAGCGCCTGGGTGCCGTAGGCGTTCGTCGGACTGACCGTCGCCGCATTGAAGGCCGCGGCGTTGATGCCGTACCCCATGATCGTCAGCAGCCGGCTGTCGGCGGACAGCTGCAGCGTGCCTTCCGACGACGAACCGTACTCGCCGGAGATCGCCGAGTTGAGGACCCCGCCCGCGCCGACGAAGCTCGCCTGCGGCAGGGTGATTTGCGAGACGAAGCTGCCGGCGGTGGTGACATCGCGCAGGACGATCGGCGAGGCCTGGTTGTCGCCGTAGCGGCCGCTGCCGTCGCCGTTGCCGTAGACGCTCAGCACCAGGTCGCCCGGGTTGAAGGCGGTGGCGGCCGCGGCCGGCGCGGCGGCGAGGGCGAGCCCGCAGGCGCCGAGCGCGGCGGACAGGGCGAGGCGTCGTGGGCAGCTGAAAGGGGTCATGGCGGGCGGGCTGGAGTGGGGGTCGCGGTGAGTCTGTGTCGGCCGTGTGACAAGGTCGTGATGACGGCCTATCGCCGCGCTGTCGTCGTCATCGCTTCAGCACCAGCTTCAGCGGCCCGCTGCGCTCCCAGAGGGCGACCTCTTCGTCCAGCAGGTGGCGGGTGCGCGGGTGAGCGTCGCTCCAGCCGGGGGGAAAGGTCAGCTCGGCGGCTTCGGCGGTGCGCCTGAGCCGGATCGCATGGATGTCGATGTCGGCGCGCGCATGGCACTTGATGACGCCCAGGCGCAGGCAGAGCACCTGCCAGGCGAAGTCCTCGTCCGTGAGGCTCGCCTCGATCTTGCGGAGGCCGCCGCGCTGGCCGAGCACGAGCTCGCCCAGACGCCACAGCTGACTCTGCGAGAACCCCGACGCATCGGCGTGCGCGAGCACGTAGGCGCTGTGGCGGTGATGGTCGTGGTGCGAGATCATCATGCCGATCTCGTGCAGCGCGGCGGCCCACTGCAGCTCACGCCGCGCCTCGGGCGATGCCTTCGGCTGCGCGCTCGCGTAGAACGCCGCGGCGACCCGGCCGACGCGCTCGGCCTGCGGCAGGTCGACGGTGAAGCGCCGCTGCAGTTCGCGCGTCGAGACGTCGCGGATGTCCTGCCCGTGCAGCGGCTGCGCGTTCGAGCGCAGGCGTTCGTCGAGGTCGAAGATGACGCCCTGGCGCAGCGCTCCGCGCGCCGGGGCGAGCGAGTCGATGCCGAAGTGCGTCGCGAGCGTGTAGAGGATGGCGACGCCGCCGGCGATCACCGCCCGGCGGTCGTCCTTCAGGCCGGCGAGGGCGAGCTTCTCGACGCTGCCGGCGCGCAGGCATTGATCCATCAGCCAGCGCAGGCTGTCGGGCGTGATGCGGCCGTCGGTGACGCTGTTGGCCGTCAGCAGCTGCGAGACGGCGCCGACGGTGCCGGACGATCCGAGCGCTTCCTGCCAGTGCGTCGGCGCGAACGGCTCGAGCGCCTCCTCGAGCTCGGCGCCGGCGGCGATCTGCGCCTGTCGGAACGCCGACTCGGTGAACCGCCCGTCGCCGAAATAGCGCAGCGAGAGGCTGACGCTCCCGACCTGGAACGACTCCGCCCGGACGGGTTTGCGCCCGTGCCCGAGGATCATCTCGGTCGAGCGCCCGCCGATGTCGACCACCAGCCGAGGGACGGTCGACGGCTGCAGCCGGGCGACGCCGGCATAGATCAGGCGTGCTTCCTCGCGGCCGGAAATCACCTCGATCGGGAAGCCGAGCGCCGTCACCGCCCGGGCGAGGAACTCGTCGCGGTTGCGCGCCTCGCGCAGGGTCTGCGTCGCGACCGCGCGGATCTGCGTCGACACGAAGCCCTTCAGCCGTTGCGCGAACCGCATCAGGCAGGCGAGGCCGCGGTCCGCAGCCGCGCCCGACAGCATGCCGTTCGCATCCAGCCCGGCCCCGAGGCGCACGGTTTCCTTCAGGTAGTCGAGACGACGATAGCGGCCGTCGGAAATCTGCCCGATCTCGAGCCGAAAGCTGTTCGAGCCCATGTCGATCGCGGCGAGCTGGGACGGCCAGCGCGAGCCGGCGACTGGGGTGGGGGCGGCGGGCGAATCCATGGCGCGCATTGTCAGTGCATCCGAAGCGCTCGCGGCGCGGCGTCGATGGCCGGCGCCGCGGCCGAGCGAATGGGCGCCGCGGCCGGCGTGGCCATAATGCCGCGCCTCCACGAGAAGCCCGACATGTCCCGATCAGACTCCGAAAACGCCCTCGAGCCGACGCTCGCATCGTTCGCCCTGCTCGCAGCGGCCGACGACGGCTGGAGGCGCTGCCTCGAGTGGTTCGAAACGCGCGGCGCGGTTTGAGCGGCGCCGGGCCGCATGCTTCGCCCGGAAGACGCCGGGCGGTCCCGCCCGGTGGGAAGCCGGCGTGACGCTGCTCTGCATCCTGGCGGCGACGTTCGCCGGCGGGCTGCTGTCGGTGCTGATTGCCGCCAGCCTGACGCGCGCCGTGCTCGGGCGCATCGTTCAGCACCTGCTCAGTCTCTCGACCGGGGTGCTGCTCGGCACCGCGCTGCTCGACATCCTGCCCGAGGCCTTCGAGCGCAAGGCCCCGCCGCAGGCGCTGTTCACGACCTTGCTGTGCGGCCTCATGTTCTTCTTCCTCCTCGAGAAGGCCGAGCTCTACCGCCACAGCCACCATCACGAGGGCGACGCGCACCACCATCATCACGGCTTCGACCGGCACCAGGCCGGGCGCGGCGGCTGGAGCGTGATCCTCGGCGACAGCATCCACAATTTCTGCGACGGCATCATCATCGCCGCCGCCTTTCTCGCCGACACGCGGCTCGGCACCGTGACCTCGCTCGCGATCATCGCCCACGAGATTCCGCAGGAGGTCGGCGACTACATCGTGCTGCTCAACGCCGGCTTCTCGCGCGGCCGGGCGCTGTTCTTCAACGCGGTGTCGGGGCTCGCCGCGGTCGTCGGCGGGGTCGTCGGCTACCTCGTCGTCGGGCCGTGGGAAAGCCTCTTCCCCTACCTGCTGGTGATCGCCTCGAGCAGCTTCGTCTACGTCGCCGTCGCCGACCTGATCCCGCAGCTGCAGCAACGGATGAGCCTGCGCGCGACGCTGTCGCAGCTCGCCTGGCTGGCCGGGGGCTTGCTGTTCGTGCTGCTGGCGGTGCGCGGGCTGCACGAGCACTGACACCGCACGGTGCGGTCAGCCGCCGGTCGCGATCGGCCGTGACAAATCGGCCGACCATTCGCTCCACGAGCCCGGGTACAGCACCGCGCCGTCGAGTCCGGCATGCGTCATCGCCAGCAGGTTGTGACACGCCGTCACGCCCGAGCCGCACTGGTGCACGACGTCGGCGGGCGAACGGCTGCCGAGCAGCGTGTCGAACTCGGCGCGCAGCTCGGACGCCGGCTTGAACCGGCCGTCGGCCTCGAGGTTGCGCTTGAAGAAGCGGTTGCGCGCGCCGGGGATGTGGCCGGCCGCGGCGTCGAGCGGCTCGAGGTCGCCGCGGAAGCGTTCGGCGGCGCGGGCGTCGAGGAGGGCGACGCGGCCGAGGCTGCCGGCGAGCTCGTCGGCAGTCGTCGTCGCGACACGCGGCGGCGCG
>CAZZWY010000416.1:0-4299 GCA_964657785.1 uncultured Acetobacteraceae bacterium | reverse complement strand
CGGTCTCGGGCGGGTTGATCCGCACCACCACCTCGCGCGGGCCGAAGCCGCCGCAGCGCCATCGGTGTGGAGCCTGACCGAAGAGAAGTCGTGCGAGAACCGGGCGCTCATCGAATCGGCGAGGCCGGCATCGAGCGGGCGTCCCGGGGATGACAAGCCCATCGTTGCACCGAGCGACGGCGCAGCAACCGGGGCCCCACCGAGCGCCTTGCGCTGCAGCGGCGGCTTGCCCTTGCACGCCGGGCACGGTTCCTTGACGCTGGCACAGGCCGGCTTCACCTGCGGCGCGGCGCAACTCATCTCGCGAGACTCCGGTGAAGGGAGGACGCGACGCCCTGGCCGAGCTGGATTGCGTTGTCGCCGGTGCCGAAGACGATGCAGGGCGCGGCGACATGAGCCACCGACGCCCCGCTGCGCCATGTCCGCGCCAACGCGTCCGACGCGAACAACCGATCCAGTTCCGCCTCGATCGCGGGCTGCAGCAGATGCCGACCGGAAGCCGGCATGTCCACGCCGTCGAGCACCAGCCGTTCGATGTGGAAAACGATCTTCATTGCGGCATTCCGACGTCGCCGGTGAACCGGAAATCAGCGTCGGCGACCGGCCGGCCCAGCTTGCCCAGCTCCGTGCGCAGCGCCGACATGACGCACTGCATCGTGACCTTCGACCCCGCCTGTGCGGCGAGAAAGGACGCGCACAACGCGGCGCTGTGGATCGTTGCACCCGACACGTTCATACGGCTGAGGCGGTCCAGATCGAGACGGTCGCAGGGCACGCCAGGCGGAAAGGCCTTGCGCCAGATCCGGCCACGCTCGACCGGGCCCGGGAACGGAAAGTCGACGATGAAACGCAACCGGCGGGTAAATGCCGCGTCGAGCGAGGACCTCATGTTCGTCGCCAGGATCGCAAGACCCCGATAGGCTTCGAGTCGTTGCAGCAGGTAGCCGACCTCGATGTTGGCGTAGCGGTCGTGAGCGTCCTTCACTTCGCTGCGCTTGCCGAACAGCGCGTCGCACTCGTCGAAGAACAGGATGGCACCGCCGTCTTCCGCCGCGTCGAACACCCGGCGCAGGTTGTCCTCGGTTTCTCCGATGTACTTGCTGACCACGCTCGACAGGTCGATGCGGTAGAGGTCGAGCCGCAGATCGTTGGCGATCACCTCGGCGGCCATCGTCTTGCCGACCCCGCTCGCGCCGCCGAACAGCGCGCAGATGCCAAGACCGCGGTTCATCCTGTCGCCAAAGCCCCAATCGCCGTAGACGAGATGCCGGCAGCGAACCTGCGCGCTCACTTGCCGCAGCAGCGAGAGCGGCTCCGGTGGCAGCACGATGTCGTCCCAGGACGCCTTGACCTCGATGCGTTGCGCCATGGCATCGAGCGCCGGACGCGCCGCCGACTTGCAAGCGTCCCAGAGCCTGTCTGCAATCGGCACACTCCGGTCGGACTCGCTGCCGACCTGCATGCCGACGACGCGGAAGATGGTGGCGGTGTCGAGATCGAACTGGCTGGCCAGCCGCTTCGGCGCGTCGGACGCCCTGTCGCCGAGTGCGAGCGCCCAGATGGCGCGTTGCTCCAGAGGCGTTGGCTTCGCGACCTCGACAGCGATGCGCTGCTGGACTTGCGACGGATCGGCTTGCAGCTCCCTCAGGTCGAGGAACTGCAAACCCGCACAGCGCACCAGGAAACGGTTCAGGGCATCGCGGGCCAGCGGCGTCGCGCCCGCCTCGATGCGCTCGATGAAGAGCGCCAGCGGTGACAAGATGCATTCTCGTTGCCACAGCCTGGCCAGGCTGTCGAGCTCGACCAGCTGGGTGGGAAGCAGGCCGGCGGTCAAGTGAAGAAGCCGACGACCTTGACGCGCGGCAGCATGTTGGGCCACCAGGCGCTTGCTCGCCGTGTGGCCCCCCAGCAGCGCCACCGGCGGCATCGTCGGCAGCGACGCGTCGGACGACGCGTGCCGACATTCGCGCTCGATCTGCTCGACCAGAAGAAGTTGCGACGGCTGCAGCGGCGGCCAGTCGGCGGCAGGCGTCGAAGTCGTCATCACCGCGGCGAGGCGCACGTCGAGATGGTCGAGACCGAGGATGTCGTTGACGATTCGCTCGTCCGCGCGCAACGCGCTCGTCATCAGCGGCTGCGAGCCGTTTTGATGCACTTCGATCAGGCGCCAGCGTCGCAGCGGCCGTTCGGGCGAGACGATGTCCCACGCCGCATCGTCGAACAACGCCATGGCAAGGGCGAACGTGGGATGGCTCCGCGATGCATCGCCTTGCGCTGCCGCGCACAGCCTCTCGACGCGCGTATCGAGCTCCATGGCGGCGCACAGAAGCAGCAGGTGCCGCTCGAAGCGCGACAGACCCAGTCGATCGGCGAGCGCGCAGAGGGCGGGTGGTGGCTCGACCTGCGATTCGCAGAGGTCGGCTTCACGCCCCGCTGCCTCGATCGCGCCGTCTTTCGTCGCATCGCCATCCCCCAACCGCTCCAGCCGCAGCCGCAGCCACGCCAGCGCCGCCGCCAGATAGCGCTGATTGCCCTCCTGCCAGGTCGCCGATGCGCTCATGTGATCACCAGCGTCTGGTCCTTGAAGACCGGAAGGCCATCGGGCAGCGCGGAGCGGTCGACGAGCAGGCTGTCGGTGCCGGCGACGCGCAACCGCACGAAGTACGTGCCGGGGCCAAGGCCGGTGAGCACGAAGCTCAGCGTTCGGGCGGGGCGGGTGCGGGCGTCGGCCACGAACTCCTGGTCGCCGACGAGCAGGGAGACCCGCTGGTCCGGCAGCACCGACGGGCTGCACTTGAACTTCACGCTCGCCTCGCCATTGTTCAGCGTCGCCTCGATCTGCGCCTCCTCGATCTCGGGCGCGAGCGACACGCCGGCCTGGTTGCTCGTGCGCACGATCGGTGTCGCCGGCGCGGGGCCGGCAGCGTCGGCGGCGGTGGTGACCTCGACCACGACACCGTAGAGCCCGACGGGCGTTTTCGCGGGCGTGTTCGGCATCGTCACCGTCAGGCGGGTGGCGCTCGCGCCGGCATCGGCGTCGAGCGCGAGCGCCTCGCTCAGGAGCGGGTGCGTGAGGAGCACCCGCACCTGGTCGCCCGCCAGATGATGACCGGTCAGCGTGAGGACGTCGCCCGCCAGCACGCTCGGCTGATTCAGCGGCGGCGACACCTGAGTGAGCGTCGGGTACTTCGGCACCAGGTCGGGCTGCGACACGATGCCCGCGTTGCCCTTGCCGCGGGTGAGCACCGGCAACGGCGTGCGGCTCGGCCGCAGGCTGTCGATCAGCACGACCGCCACTTCGTAGGCCGCGGACAAGCGGTACTGCGTCTGGAAGCCGGACCAGAGCTTAAAGATGTCCTCGACCGGCAGCGGCTGCAGGGTGAGGCGGATGCGCTCGATCTGGCGCGACAGGTCGCTGTCGGGAAACGCGTTGCGGATCTCGGCGCGGCCGAGCAGCGGGTGGTCGTTGAGCACGCTCATCGCGCGGCCGATGAGCTGATGGCTCAGCGGCAGCGTGGCGTCGTTGTCCTTGCCGAAGGCGGTGACGAGGTAGTAGAGGTTCAGGCCCAGCGGCGGCGGGCTCGTCTCGCCCGGCTTGCCCTGCTGCGGCAGGCTCTGGTTGCGCCACGGGGCGCTCGGCATCAGCTGGTAGAGGAAGAGGTTGAGCTGGTTCGCGTTGGCGTTGCTGTCGCGCGCCTTGTCGAGCGGCAAGGTGGTGACGGTGGTGTCGCTCAGGTCGCTGTCCAGCGCCACGCCCTGGGTCAGCAGGAGTTGCAGCGTGCGCGTCACGGCCGCGATGGCGCGAGCGTCGCTCACGCTGCCGCCCCCCGGCCGCGGCGCTTCAGATAGGCATCGAGACTGGCGGCGGACGATGTCGACGCTCGCTGCGGCGGTGGCGGCGCGGCGGCCGGCTGCGCCCGGACTTCGACCCGGCCGATCGTCACGTTCACCGTCGTCGGCTCGGGTCGCATCCTCGGCGCGGGCGCGGCCAGCGCGGCGCGACTCGCCGGCGTGAGCGACGAGATCGGTGCAGCGTGCGCAGGCGGGGTCGACGCCGTGGCGCCGACGCGTGCCGGCGAGCCGGCAGCGGGCGTTGCCGCCGCATGCTGCCGGGCCGATGACGGCATCGCGGCGCCGATCGGTGCCTGCGGAACACCGACTGCCCGGTTCGGGGCGTGGGCGACCGGCGGTGCGAGCTCGCGTGAATCAGGCCGAGCCGCCTGCGCGGCGGATGGCGAATCGACAGCCTCGGCCGGCGCCAGGCGGGTGACCACCTTGAGGTCCTCGCGCATCACCACG
>CAZZWY010000415.1:0-4320 GCA_964657785.1 uncultured Acetobacteraceae bacterium | reverse complement strand
CGTGCCGGCAAGCTCTACGAGCGGCTCGAAGGTCGGGCATCCGGCACCGCGCTCGCGCAGCAGGCACAGATCGAACGTGCCTACATGCTCTACAAGAACGGCGACAAGGCGCAATCGCTGCAGGTGCTCGAGCGCTTCGTCAAGCTGCATCCGACCAGCGCGGTGCTCGACTATGCGCTCTATCTGCAAGGCCTCGTCAATTTCAACGACAACCTCGGCCTGCTCGGCAACCTCGCCCGGCAGGAGTTGTCGGAGCGCGACCAGCAGGCGTCGCGCGACGCCTATCAGTCGTTCAAGAATCTCGTCGATCAGTTCCCGCAGTCTCTCTACGCCGACGACTCGCGGGCGCGGATGAACTACATCGTCAACTCGCTCGCCGCCTACGAAGTCCACGTCGCGCGCTACTATTTCCGGCGCGGTGCCTACGTCGCCGCTGCCAATCGAGCCCAGCAGGTCGTGACCGAATTCCAGCAGACGCCGTCGGCGCAGGAGGCGCTTTTCATCATGGCGCAAAGCTACGACCGGCTCGGCCTGAACGATCTGCGCGACGATGCCGGGCGCGTACTGCAGAAGAGCTTTCCCGACAGTTCGATCGACCTCGGCGGCGGAAATCCGAAGAAGAAGCCCTGGTGGCAGATCTGGTGACGCGGAGGACGCGAATCAGAACGGCAGGTCGGCGTCGACCCCGGCCAACGAGATCAGCCACTCGAGCGCTGCGGCCTCGGTCGTGACGACCGCCATCGGCGGCAGCGCGTCGCGCAGGCGCCTGCCGTAGTTCATGCCTGCCATCCGCGGGTCGCAGACGACGAGCAACCCGCGGTCGGTCTCGCTGCGGATCAGGCGGCCGGCGCCCTGCTTCAGCGACACGGCGGCTTCGGCGACGAAGTAGTCGGCAAAAGGATTGCGGCCGTCCGCTTCGAGCCGCTTGACCCGCGCTTCGACGAGCGGGTCGTTCGGCGGCGGAAAGGGCAGCTTGTCGATCAGCACGCACTGCAACGCCTCGCCCGGCACATCGATGCCCTCCCAGAAGCTTTGGGAGCCGACCAGCACCGAGCGCGGCTGGTTCAGGAACTGCTGGATGAGCTGGCGTTTCGGGATCTGCCCCTGCAGCAGCACCTGGATCGAGTCGCCGTGCGCGTCGAACTCGGCGCGCAACTGTTCGCCCACCGTCTGCAGCGCGCGCAAGGTCGTCGTCAGCACGAATGTGCGGCCGCCGAGCGCGCGGGCGCAGCGCGACGCCAGCAGCGCGACCGAGGCGGCATGGTTCGGCTCGTTCGGCTTGGGAAAGCCCCGCGGCACGTAGAGGCGTGCGTGGCGCTCGTAATCGAAGGGGCTGCCGAGCCGCAAGGTGCGTGCGTCGGTCAGGCCGGCGGACTCGGTGAACCAGGAGAGGCGGTCGTCGTCGCCGAGCGTGGCCGAGGTGAAGACCCAGCCCTTCGGTGCCGCGTCCATCTGCTCGCGCAGCGCCTCGCGGATGTCGAGCGGCGACTCGACCAGCCGGACCTGATGCGGCGACACGTCGATCCAGCGCACCTTGCCCGGGTCGGGCGGCTGCGCGAGGCGCTCCGCGAGCGCGGCCAGGTGATCGGCACGCTCGGCGAGTTTGGAGAAGTCGGCCGAAATCCCCTCCAGGTGGTCGAGCGCCGCCTGCGCAGCTTTGCAGGCCGCGGCGACGCCAGCGAGGCCGTCGACGAAGTCCTCTCTCGAGGCCCGTTCAGCCCAGCGCAATTTCACGCTGCCGCGCAGGTCGCGCAACGTGCCGGCCGAGACCATCCGCAGCTCGCGTGCGGCCCGGTCGCAAGCGGCGGCGAGCTCCTGCCAGGGCTGCAGTCCGCGTGCCTGCTGCAGGCCGGCGCCGAGCAGGTCGCGGGCGAAGTCGATCACCTGCGCGGTGCCGAGCGTCGCGCCGAGGAACTGCACGCCGGCCTCCGCGAGCTGGTGCGCCTCGTCGAAAAGCGCCACTTCGACGCTCGGCAGCAACTCCGCCACGCCGGTGTCGCGCAGCGCCATGTCGGCGAAGAAAAGGTGGTGATTGACGACGACGAGATCGGCGGCCATCGCGTCGCGCCTGGCCTTCACCACGTGACATTGCCGGAACTGCGGGCATTCGCTGCCGAGGCAGTTGTCGCGTGACGAGGTGACGAGCGGGATCACGCTGCTGCGCTCGTCGAGGCCGTCGAGTTCAGCCAGGTCGCCGCTGACCGTGACCTGCGACCACTGTTCCACCTTCGCCAGCGTGCGAACGGCCCAGCGGTCCGGCAGCTCGGTCGATTGGCGGGCCTGCTGCATCCGGTGAAGACAGAGATAACTGCTTCGACCCTTGAGCAGCGCGACCGCGACCGGCAGCTTGAGCGCATCGCGCAGCCGTGGAAGGTCGCGCAGGAACAGCTGATCCTGCAGGCTTTTCGTGGCGGTGCTGACGAGTGCCCGGGCGCCGCTCAGCAGCGTCGGCACGAGATAGGCGAAGGTCTTGCCGACACCGGTCCCGGCCTCGACGACGAGCGCCGTGCGCTCCTCGATCGCCTGCGCCACGGCGAGCGCCATGCGCAACTGCACGTCACGCTCGACATGATGGTCGTCGGCCTGGGAGAGCAAGCCGCCGCGCGCGAACGCCGCCGTCACCGCCTCCTGCAAGGCCGTGGGCCCGCTCACGCCGGTAACGGCGGATCGAGCTCCGCCTCGAGACGGGCGATGTGATCGCGCAGGCGCAGGCGGCGCTTCTTCAGGCGCCGCAGCATCAGATCGTCGCCGGCAGAGCCCGCCGACGCCTGGTCGATCAGATCGTCGAGATCGCCGTGCTCGATTCTCAATTCAATCAGCTGGCGCGACAGGGAATGCAAATCGAGATCCATCAGCGCGCGAAGTAGTGGCGGTATTCGCCCGCCTGGCTTAATCCGTTGCGATTATAGTTTTCGACCATGAGCAAAGCGACCGCCGGTACCGGATACAGGCTTTCAGCCACCACCGGCATCCATCGCGGCGACCGCGCCTATCAGCAGGATCAGGTCGAAATCATTGCCCACCACCGGACGCCCGGCTGCCTGCTGGCGGTGCTGGCGGACGGCATGGGCGGCAAGAGCGGCGGGCGCAAGGCCGCCGACCAGGTGCTGCTGACTGCCAGGCAGTTGTTCGAGCGATATTCGCCGAACGGGGACGATCCGCAGGAGATTCTGAAGCAGTTCGTGCTCGAGGCGCATCTGATGATCAAACTCACCGCGATCACCTCGGAGGAAGAGCCTCACAGCACCGCGGCGGCCTTTCTGATCGGGCCGGACCGCGACTGCCACATGATCCACGCCGGCGATTCGCGCATCTATCACTTCCGACGTTCCGAGATGGTGACCCGGTCGATCGACCACTCCTACGTCCAGCGCCTCATCGACGAAGGTCAGATCAGCGAGGAAGAGGCCAACGTGCACCCGCAGTCGAACCTGTTGACCGGCTGCCTCGGAACGCATCAGGATCCGCCGCTCGCTCACCAGCGCCTCGGGCGACTCGAGGTCGGCGACTCGGTCCTCGCCTGCAGCGACGGCCTCTGGCACTATTTCACGAACCGCGAACTCGGCGCGACGCTCGATGCCTTGCCGGTGCGCGAGGCGAGCGAGATGCTGGTCAGCAAGGCACGGCTGAGGGCGCGCGGCGGCGGCGACAACCTGTCGCTCGCGCTCGTCAGGGTCGAAACGATCGATTGACGGGCGGGAGGTTCACGGCGTCGATGCCCCGGGCGCAGGCGTGGCTGGCGGCAGGGGCCTCGCGACCTTTCCCTTCGCTGCTCGTTCGGCATTGCGCGCCTGGACCTGCGCGCGGTGGTGTTCAATCTCCTGCTGCTGCCGATCGAACTTCGCCTGGCTTTCGGCCTCGCGCCGTGCCCGTTCGGCCTCGCCGATCGCGGCGGCGGGCGGCACGCCGCCGATCCGCGCAGGGGGTGCTGCCGGCGCGCGCGGCGGCGCGGGCGCATGCATCGGGGGCGACGCAGAGGCCGCCTCCCGGGCCGCCTCGGCGCGCTGCTTCTCCTCGATCTCGGTGAGACGAGCCGCTGCTCGCTGCTTGCGCTCCTGGGTGTCGATGCGGAGCTCCTCCTGCCGCAGCGGTGCGAGCGCACTGCGGCGCTGCTGGCGTGCTTCGTTCAGGCACGAGCTCACCACGAAGCGTTGGCGACACGCTGCTTCCTGTGCCGCGAAACGCCTGTCGATCGCGGCGCGCTCACCGGCGATCTCGGCGCGCTGCGATGCCGCGCTCGCAGGGGGCTCCTCGGCTCCGGCACGGCACGCCGCGGCGAGACCGCCCAACGCGATCCAGCACGTGGCCGCGGCCCGCATC
>CAZZWY010000414.1:0-4322 GCA_964657785.1 uncultured Acetobacteraceae bacterium | reverse complement strand
CCTTCCCGTTTCTGGGCGCCATCGCGGCCGGCGCGCTGACGCTGTCGAGCGTGCTCGCCCGCTCGGAACCGGCACCCGCGCCGGCACCGGCGGGCGGCGGCAAGGAGCCGCCGCGCGTGGTCTACAACCAGGACTACCTGAAGGGCCCGGCGCCGGTGCCGCCGGTGCCCGACTGGGCCTTCACGATGGACCCGCCGGCCACCGCCGACCTGCAGCGCCGCGCCGACGACGACGTACCGCGGCGGGTGCCGAACAGCAGCGTCGTCGACACCCGCCGGCACGCGCTCAACCACAACGACACGATCGACTGGCACCCCGAGAACCACCCGGCCGCGCCGTCGATCGTGATGTTCGGTCACAAGCCGCAGCCGGCCGCGTGCGCCTTCTGCCACATGCCGAACGGCGCCGGCATGCCCGAGAACGCGCCGCTGGCCGGCCTGCCCTCCCACTACTTCGTCCAGCAGGTGCACGACTTCCAGGACAAGTCGCGCCGGTCGGCCGACATGCGCATGGCCTCCCACCACGGCATGGCGGACATCATCGCGCCGAAGATCAGCGACGAGGATCTGAAGGACGCGGCCGCCTATTTTTCGTCGTTCGCCTTGAAGCCGTACCTCACGGTCGTCGAGACCGACGTCGTCCCGAAGACCCGCAGCATCAACTACACCTTGAAGCCGGTGGACGGCGGCGGCAGCGAGCCGATCGGCGACCGCATCATCGAGACACCGACCGACTGGGGCCGCTTCGAGCTGGAAGACGACGAGGTCGGCTACACCGTCTACGTGCCGCGCGGCAGCATCGCCCGGGGCGAGGTGCTGGCGCAGGCGGGCGGCAAGGCGCCGGCCTGCGCGTCGTGCCACGGCGCCGAACTGAAGGGCGTCGGCGACATCCCGCCGATCGCCGGCCGCAGCCCGAGCAACCTCGTGCGCCAGCTCCACAACTTCAAGACACACGCCCGATCGGCGCCGGATGCCGCGCCCATGTGGCCGGTGGCCGAAAGCCTGAGCGATGCCGACATGGTCGACGTCGCGGCCTACCTGGCGTCGCGCAAGCCGTGACGAGGCAGGTCGACGGCCCTGCCCCGAAGCCGAAACCCGTGCCGCCCGACAGCGGCTCGTTCCTTGGGAGACCCTGTCGATGAAACTGATCCGCCTGGCCGTATCGACCGTCCTGGCACTCGCCGGGCCCGCCCTGCTGTGGCAACCCGCGTTCGCGCAGCCGGCACCGGTCGCGCCGATCTCGGCTTCGCCCGGCAGGAGCGGCGGCGAGGGTGGCGGGCAGGGCAGCAACGTCACCTTGCACGAAGCCACCAAGGCGGACCCGATCCTGAAGTCGTCGGTCGGCCAACCCGCGGGGCCGCCCACCGGCGACGATCCGGCGTCGCGCTGCCTCCGCATCGCCTACTCCGACCAGTCCTCGATCAAGGATGCACCGACCCAGATCATCGACGCCGCGGTCAAGCCGGCCCGCGGCGATGCGCCGGCGCACTGCGTGGTCAACGGCTACATCAATCCGCAGATCGGCTTTCGCCTCTGGCTGCCGCTCGACACCTGGAACGGCAAGCTGATGCAGGGCGGCTGCGGCGGCCGCTGCGGCGAGTTGCTGGCCGGCGCGTGCGAATTCCAGGTGACCCGCGGCTATGCCTGCATCGCCAACGACCTCGGCCACCACGGCACGACCTACGACAACATCTGGGCGATCGACAACGTCGCGTCCGAAATCGACTTCGGTTTCCGTGCCACGCACGTGGCGGTCGTCGTCGCCAAGCTGCTCACGACCGACTTCTACGGCCGGCCACCGCGCCACTCGTATTTCATCGGCGCCTCCACGGGCGGCCGACAGGCGCTGATCGGCGTGCAGCGCTTTCCGCTCGACTACGACGGCGTCGTCTCCGGTGAACCCGCCGGCAGCAGCACCCGCGGCGCGGTTCGCGGTGCGGACGGTGCGATCGACGGAGGACGGGCACTGACGATCGACAACAAGCCGGTGGTCACGCCGGCCGAGATCCGGATGCTGCACCGGGCGGTCGTGGCCGCCTGCGACGCGAACGACGGGCTCGCCGACGGCATCATCACCGACCCCCGCACCTGCGCGTTCGAACCGAAAGACCTGCAATGCCAGGGCGCGAAGACACCCGACTGCCTGACCGCGCAACAGGTCGCGGCCGTCTCGGCGGTCTATGCAGGCGGCCCGCAAAAGGGTTCGGAGCTGGCCTGGATCGGCGCCTACATCGCCGAGGACGGGAGCGCCGGCCGCTATGTGCGCAGCGTCAGCAACCCCTACCGCTACCCCTACTCCTGGGTCTTCAACGACGCCGGCAACCCCGACATCCGTGCCTTCAAGGCCGCCGGCGGGAAGTTCATCCTGTACCAGGGCTGGGCCGATGAAGTGATCCCGCCGCTCAACGCCGTCGACTACTACGAGACCGTCGAGCGCCTGATGGGCAGCCGCGCTGCGACCCAGGACTTCTTCCGCTTCTTCGCAATTCCGGGGCAGAGCCACATTCCCGGCAACATCGGCGCCGAGAGTCTCGACTATGTCGTCGCACTCGAGAACTGGGTCGAGAAGGGCCAGGCGCCCGACCGGATGATCGGGCACAAGCTGAAGCGCATCCAGCAGATGATGGGGCCGATGTACCTCGACCGCGATCTGGCGCCGTCCAACTATCTCTATTCCCGGCCGCTCTATCCCTATCCGATCCAGGCGCGCTACAAGGGCCGGGGCGATCCAGACGACGCGGCCAGCTTCGGGCCGTGGGACCCGGCCACCGGGACCTGGGTCAAGTGAGCGACGTCGCCGTCCGGATGAACACCGCCTCCCGGCCGCAGGCTCGCGCCGCGTCGTCTTCTGGCGTAATCTCCAAACTCAGGCGGCCCTGCGAGGGTCGCACATCGATGGAGCCTGAACCCGCATGGAGCCCGCACTGCCCACGTTCCGCCTCGAAGCCGGAACAGCCATCGCCCAGCTCGAAACCCGGAGCGCACCGCCCGTCGGCCTCGATTCGCCCGCGTTGTCGGTGCTGACGGACCTGACGCAGGTGAGAGCGGTCACGACCGCCCCCTCCACGTCGCTCCGGCAGGCCGAGCAGACCATGATCCACGAGGGCGTGCGCATGCTGCTCGTCGTGACCGAAGCACCGACCATCGAAGGGCTGATCACCTCGACCGACCTGCGGGGGGAAAAGCAGATGCGCCTGGTGCATGAGCGCAACGCACACTACGACGACCTGAGCGTCGCCGACGTGATGACCGACCTGTCGATGCTCGATGCGATCGACTTCCGCCGGATGGCCTCGGCGACGGTGCGCGATGTGATCGCAACGTTGAGGCGGTTCGGGCGCAACCACCTGCTGGTCGTCGAGGACGCGTCGGCGAACCATCCGAGGCGGGTCCGCGGGGTCGTGTCGCGGGCTCAGATCGAGCGCCAGACGGGCGTGCCGATCGAGATCACGCCGATCGCGTCGACCTTCTCCGAGGTGGAGCGGGCGCTGTTCTGAGTTTCGGCGGCCGGGGCGGGCCCGTCACGACGTCGCGACGAAGCGCAGCAGCAGGTTGTTCGCGGGCATGGCACAGCGTTCGGCCAACACCAGACCGGCGTTCCGGGCGGCGTTCTGCACGTGGGGGAGCGAACGCAAGCCCCAGTGGGCGTCCCGACGGCGCAGGTCGGCGTCGAAGGCGGCGTTGGTCGGTGCGAGCGGCTCGTCGTCGACGATGAAGGGGCCGTAGACGGCGAGCACCCCGTCCCGTCGAAGGCAGCGCGCGGCGCCGGTCAGCAGGGACAGCGTCGCCGCCCACGGCGCGATGTGCAGCAGGTTGGCGACGAAGACGGCGTCGAACCCGGCGACCTGCACGGGCCAGGGCATCGCCTGCACGTCGAGCCGCAGCGGCGGGCGGACGTTGGGCGTAGTCGCGCAGCGGCCGGCCACGACCGGGAGCGCCTCGGTGCGCGCTTCGCTCGGTTGCCACTCCCAACCCGGGTGCGCAGCGGCGAAATGCCGGGCGTGCTGACCGGTGCCGCTGGCCACCTCGAGCACGACGGCGTTCGACGGCAGCCAGGCCTGCAGCCGCGCCAGGATGGGGGCTGCGTTGCGCTCGGCGGCCGGGCTCGAAGGCAGATCGGACGGGCCGGGATACGGGGGTGGGACAACGCTCGGCATGCGCAGCATTGTCGACCGACGGTGGGCTGCCGCGCCCTGGCTGCGGTTGCGACGCGGTCGTCGGATTCGGCCGTCGTCGGATTCGGTGAGCAGCCCTTCGCGATGCCGGGCGGGCGCACGTCGGCCGGTCAGCAGACGACGCGGCCGATGTCAAACGGCGCCGTTG
>CAZZWY010000413.1:506-4335 GCA_964657785.1 uncultured Acetobacteraceae bacterium | reverse complement strand
CAGGCAGCACGTCGTCGCGCAGCGTTTCGCCGGGGTGGGGGGGGGGTTGTGCATCGGGTACATGGTCTGTCCTCTCAGTGGCAGTCCTGGTCATCGACGACCGACGCATCGGGCCCGTCAAACGTGAACGTCCATCCCGGTGTAGTACGCCTGACGGCGGTGTCACTCTCAGCCGAGACGCCGGATCAGCTTGCGCCCCGCCGCAATGGATCGCCTTTCAAGAAGCCGCTCCGACAAAGTCGCCACCCCAATCGTGGCCGCGAGCGCCACTGCATAGCAAACAGCTAGCGAGAGCCAACCGGGTAGGAGCTGCTGCAAATGCGGCGCCATTGCCGCAGAAAGCTTGTGCGCGAAGAGGGAATGGAAAAGGTACATCGAAAACGACAACTGGCCTACACGTGCTAGCCAGCGGCTTGAGAGCATTTCGTTGCCGAGCAAACAGTGGAACAGAAACACGAAGGAGACGGCCGAAAGGATAGGCACGGCGTAAAACCAATTGCCCTGAGCGCGCCGGAATACCAGCAGCGCCACAAGCGTCAAGAGCAGGAAAGCGCTGCCGTTGATCCACCTTGCCCGCACAGGCCAGCAGTCGCGGAGCCAGAACATCGCCATGCCAATCGCAAAGACTGGCAGTTGCGTCGCGATGTTGAAGTAGACGAAGCCGTTATTGAAAAAGGGCAGCCCGTAGATGACGCGCACCCCGGCGACCGCCAGCAGGGACACGGCGATCGCTACCAACAGCGCCGCTGCGGTCGAAGGCCAGGATTGCAGCTTGCGCGAGGCAATAAAGAGGAGCGGGAACAGGCAGTAGAACGCAACTTCCGTTCCGATTGACCAGCCGCCGGGAACGATTTTGTTGTTGGCTGAAGGGACAAATCCGTTGACGAGGAAGACGTTCGCGAGCACGTTGGGGATCGTGTACACGTCGGCGGCTCGCAGCACCCCGGACGAGGCGTAACGCTCAACAACGCTCGCCAGCAAGAAGAAAACGATACCGAAGTAGTACAGCGGAGCGATGCGGAAGAACCTGCGAATCGCGTATTTGAGCAGCGGCTGGCTCTCGGCCTCGCATCTGCCCGTAGGCTGCCAGCAGCGCCAAGCGGCCGGCCCCGATGTCGACCTTCTGCGACGTGTGTACGAGGATCACCGCCAGGATGGCGGCCCTCGGAACATGTCGATCTCGGTGTACTTGCGCTCCGCAGGCGTGCGGATGGGCGTTTCGGATGTGCGCCCCGGCGATGGGGAGGTCGCCATGACCAGCTCTGCGGGCCATGTGGGCGCACGTTGGGGACCGTCCCGTTGCGGGAGCGCTGACATTTCAGATGCGGGAGCGATAATCGTAAGAGTCGCTAAGCCATTGATTCATATGGTGGCGGAGAGAGCGGGATTCGAACCCGCGGGGGGTTATGAGCCCCCACACGCTTTCCAGGCGTGCGACTTAAACCGCTCATCCATCTCTCCGGCGATGTCGAGTCTAGCCGAGGCGCGGCTCGGCGCGGCCGGTCAGCGGGCCGCGGGGGTCTTCGTCTTGAAGAGGGCCATCGCGCTACCGATCAGGCCGCCGACTTCGGCGACGCCGGTCGGCACGATCATGGTGTTGTTGGTCTTCGCGAGCAGGGCGAAGGCGTCGACCGCCTTCTCGGCGACCTTGAGCTGGACCGCGTCCTCGCCGCCCGGCGAGCGGATCGCGACGGCGATCTTGCGGATGGCCTCGGCGGTGGCTTCGGCGACCGCGACGATCGCGGCGGCCTCGCCCTCGGCCTTGTTGATCTCGGCCTGGCGCTGGCCCTCGGAGCGGGCGATGAACGCCTCGCGTTCACCCGTCGCGATGTTGATCTGCTCCTGCTTGCGGCCCTCGCTCGCCGCGATCAGGGCGCGCTTCTCGCGCTCGGCGGTGATCTGCGCCTGCATCGCATGCAGGATCGCCGCCGGCGGCGTCAGGTCCTTGATCTCGTAGCGCAGCACCTTCACGCCCCAGTTGGCGGCGGCCTCGTCGAGCGAGGCGACGACGGACATGTTGATGTGGTCGCGCTCCTCGAAGGTCTTGTCGAGCTCCATCTTGCCGATCACCGAGCGCAGCAGCGTCTGCGCGAGCTGGGTGATCGCGGAGATGTAGTTGCTCGAGCCGTAGCTCGCGCGCATCGGGTCGGTGACCTGAAAATAGATGATGCCGTCGACCGTCAGCTGGGTGTTGTCGCGCGTGATGCAGACCTGGCTCGGCACGTCGAGCGGCACCTCCTTCAGCGAGTGCTTGTAGGCGACGCGCTCGACGAAGGGCAGCACGAAGGTGAGTCCCGGCGCCAGCGTCCGGTCGTACTTGCCGAGCTTCTCGACCACCCAGGCATGCTGCTGCGGAACGATCTTGATCGAGCGCAGGATGTAGACGACGGCGATGACGACGAGGACGAGGGCGATTTCCATGAGGCTGCTTTCGGCTCCGCGACGGGGGCGGTACGGTCATTCGAGCGGTGCGAGGACGAGCCAGTTCCCCTCCACCGCGCTGACCCGGAAGGTGCCGGGCGCGGCGACGGCGCCGGGCGCGAGCTTCGCCGTCCAGGCCGAGCCGCGATAGGCGACGCGGGCGGTGCGGTCGGCGCCCCAGCCCGGCACCAGGACGCGTTCGCCGACGTCGAGGTTCACATCGCGGTTCTCGCGTGCCGGGGCCGACGGTGGATGCCTCGCGCGGCGCCAGCGCAGCAGTGCCGTCGCGCAGCCGCCGACGAGCGCTGCGGCGACCAGCTGCCCGGTCGCCGCCACGCCCAGATGAAACGCGACGGCGCCCGCCGCCATGCCGAGCGCGATCATCAGCAGGTAGAACGTGCCCGTCGCGACTTCGATCGCGACGACGATGCCGGTGGCGAGCCACCAGCCGGTGCCGATCGAAATGCCCATGCCGCCCTCGTCTGGTTCGATCGCTTCGAGCACTTGCACCGTCGGCCGCGGGCGCAGCCGAGGGCGTTGGCCCAGTCGCGTCAGTGTAGAACGTGCCCGGCACCGGCAGTCGTCGAGACGGCGTGGCATCATCCGGCGCCTTCAGCGTGACGCTCCGATGGATCGCGGTGCGGGCGCTTGCTCCACCCGAGGACTCCGCCATGACCTTCGTTTTCGAACCCCCCGTCGCGCCGACCGTTCCGGTGCAGGGTGGCGCGGCGAGCGCGCTCTTTCCGGTGCACCGGATCTACTGTGTCGGCCGCAACTACGTCGAGCATGCGATCGAGATGGGGCACACCGGCCGCGAGCCGCCGTTCTTCTTCATGAAGCCGGCCGATGCGGTGCTGCCTGTCACCGAAGGCTCGGTCGGACAGATGCGCTACCCGAGCCTGACGAAGAGCCTGCACCACGAGCTCGAACTGGTGGTGGCGATCGGCAAGGGCGGGCGGGACATCGCCGCTGCCGATGCCGCCGGGCACATCTGGGGGTATGCGGTCGGCCTCGACATGACGCGGCGCGACCTGCAGAACGAGATGAAGAAGCTCGGCCGGCCGTGGTCGATCGGCAAGGGCTTCGACGAGTCCGCACCGATCGGGCCGATCCGTCGTGCCGAAGACTGCGCGCTGACCCCCGAGACCCGCCTCTCGCTCGACGTCAACGGCGCGCCGCGCCAGGCGAGCACGCTCGGCAAGCTGATCTGGAGCGTGCCGGAAATCATCCAGCATCTCTCCACGGCCTGGGAGCTCGCCCCCGGCGATCTGATCTACACCGGGACGCCGGAGGGCGTGGCCGCGGTCGTGGCGGGCGACACCCTGAGCGCGCGCATCGACGGCATCGGCACGCTCGAAGTGAAGGTGGTCGCGGCGTGAGCGCCATCATCGCCGTCGCCCCCGCCCCC
>CAZZWY010000413.1:0-481 GCA_964657785.1 uncultured Acetobacteraceae bacterium | reverse complement strand
GCATGCGGGCGGGGCGGCCGGCCGACTGGCTCCAGCCGGCGTGGGGCGAGCCCCGCGTCGGCGCCCTGATGACGACACGCGCCGGCGGTGTGAGCCAGGGCCGTTTCGGGAGCCTGAACCTGCGCGATGGCGTGGGGGACGACCCCGCGCACGTGGCGCGGAACCAGGCACGCCTGACCGAGGCGATCGGCGCCGCGCCGGTCTGGCTGCACCAGGTTCACGGGCGCCATGTCGTGCGGCTCGGGCCGGCAGACACCGCGTCGGGCGGTGCGATCCTCGCGGCCGACGCCAGTGTCACCACCGAGTCGGGGATCGTGTGCGCCGTCCAGGTGGCCGACTGCCTGCCCGTGCTCTTCGCCGCGCCCAATGGAGCCGCCGTGGGCGCGGCGCATGCCGGCTGGCGCGGACTGGCCGCCGGCGTGCTCGAGGCCACGCTGGACGCGGTGTGCGAGGCCGCCGGGTGCGCGCCGGCGGAGGTCCG
>CAZZWY010000412.1:0-4355 GCA_964657785.1 uncultured Acetobacteraceae bacterium | reverse complement strand
GTTTCGATCTCGTCGATCAACGCTCCCGCCATCAACCTCTGCAGCGTCCGATACAAGGTGCCCGGTCCCATCTTGAAGCCCGTGCGAAACATGTCGTTGATGATCTGCATGATTCGATAACCGTGGGCCGGCTGCGGCATCAACGACAGGAGGATCAAATACCCCGGCTCGCTGAGCAGCACCGGCGCCGAGGCCGCGTCCGCCTCGCGTTCCGCCTTGAGCATCGGCGCCACACTCATGATCCCGCACTCGCTTCGTTCACCCGCGTCCCCATGAGAATAACCATAGCGGATATACGGCCGAATGTCGCCTGATACGTTGACCCGTCACATGACATCTTTTAATGTATCCACTGTGGATACAGTATCGCCTGTCGTTGGAGTTGCCTGAATGCCCGATATCCTGAGCGACGGTTTGTTCGCGAGCATGGACAGTTCGATCGTCGACGTGAACTCCGGCGAGATGCTGCCGCCGGCCGTCTACACCGACAGCGGTTTCTTCGAGTTCGAGAAAGAGGCGATCTTTGCCGGCGAGTGGCTGTGCGTCGGGCGCGAAGCCTGGGTGAAGAATCCCGGCGATTTCTTCACCGCCATGCACATGGGCGAACCGCTGATCGTGGTGCGCGGTCGTGATGCGGTGATCCGCGCCATGTCGAGCGTATGTCAACACCGCGCCATGCTGGTCGCCGAGGGCAGGGGCAATACCCAGGGCTTCGTGTGCCCCTACCATCATTGGAGCTACGCGCTGGACGGTCAGCTCGCGGGTGCACCCGCCATGGGCCGGGCCTGCGGCTTCGACAAGAAAGCCGTGCGGCTGCCGCAATTCAAGGTGGAGATCTGGCTGGGTTTCCTCTTCGTCAATTTCAATCCCGACGCCGCTCCCCTGGCGCCCCGCCTGCGGAAACTGACCGAGGTGCTCGCGAATTACGATCTCGCCGCGGCGGACGAGAACGGCGAATTCGCGGAGAACACCTTTCCCTGGAACTGGAAGGTCATGTTCGAGAACAACAATGACGGTTACCATGCGAACCGGCTGCATGCCGGCCCGGTGCATGACGCGGCGCCGAGCAGCCTGTCCGAATTTCCGCAGGATCTGCCCGACGACACGGCGGGCTACTACCGCTTCAACCGCACGCTCCATCCCGACATGAGCTTCAATCCGACCTTGAAGGCGTTGCTGCCGGTCTTTCCGAAGCTGACGCCGGACGAGCGCCACCGGCTTCTGTTCGCCAACGTGCCGCCGAGCCTGTCCCTGGTCATTCGCAGCGACCTGGTCGCCTTCATCATCCTGCACGCCAACACCCACGACACCATCACCGCGCGGCGCGGCTGGCTGGCGTCGCCCGGCGCGATGAGCGAGCCTTTGTTCAAGGAACGCCTGGACATCAATCTGCAGGCCTCGGCGCAGATCGCCGAACAGGACATCCACGTCGACACCCTGATTCCGATCGGCCTGCGCTCGCGCTTCGCGGTTCGCGGTCGCTATTCGTGGCAGGAGCAGGCACAGCGTGAATTCAATGCCTGGCTGGTGAAGCGCTATCGCGCCGGTTGGCAAGCCCGGAAGCAGGCGGTTGGCCCCGGCGGCTAGGCCCCCTGCTCCGCATCGAGGCCGGAGCCCGACGATCCGCCGCTGCGCACGGGCGGCGGCGACGGACGGCGCGTCCCGACACGAACCGGATCGTCACGGCACCAGGACCAGCGAGCCGGTCGTGCGTCTCTCCTCCATGTCGTGGTGCGCCGTCACCGCGTCGGCCAGCCGGTAGACCGTATGCCCGCCCAGGTCGAAGATGCCGTCCCCGATCGCCTGCAGGACTTCCCGCGCGCGCCGCTGATATTCCGTGACATCCTCGTTGTAGGTGCCGCCGCTGAACTTGGTCAGGTACAGGCCCCGGTGCTGCAGTTCGATCGGGTCGAGCGGCGCCAGCGGCCCAGCCGCCTGGCCGAACGAAACCAGCATCCCGTATTTGCGGGTGGCGGCGAAGGAGCGCAGGAACAGGTCGATCCCCACCCCGTCGAACACCACGTCGGCGCCGCGGCCGTCGGTGAGTTCCAACGTCCTCGCGACGAAATCCTCCCGCGCATTGTCGATCACGTGGGCGCAGCCTTGCGCGCGGGCGCGTTCGACCTTCGCGGCGGAACTCACGGTGCCGATCACGGTGGCGCCGAGGTGACTGGCCCAGCGCGAGAGGATGGAGCCGATGCCGCCCGCCGCGGCATGCAGCAGAACGACATCGCCAGCCTTGACCGGATAGCACTGCCGCAGCATGGCGTGCACGGTGATCGCGCGGTACAGCAGCGCCGCCGCGTCGACGTCGCTGACGCCGGGCGGCAACCTGAACGCCCGGTCCGACGGAAACAGGCGAACCTCCGCATAGGCACCGATCGTCAGCGAGGCCGAGGCGTACGCGACGCGGTCGCCCGGTTTGAACTGGGAAACCCCGAGGCCGGTGTCCTCGACGATTCCGGCACCCTCGAGACCGGGCGTGAAGGGCATGGGCAGCTTGGCCATCGAATGCGCCGGGGCGGTGCCGCGACGATAGTGGATGTCGGCGAAATTGACACCGATGGCGGTGTGCCGAATCCGGAGCTCGCCCGGCCCGGGCCTGCCGGGATCACGGTCCGTGAGCCTCATCACCTCCGGGCCGCCCAGTTCGCTCACGACGATCGTCTTGGTCATCTCTCCACACCTGGAAATATCGCATGCAGCCGTCGATCCGAAGACCCCGCACGGTAGCAACCGCGAACCGCGGCGTCTTGGCCCGCAGCGCCCTTCGAGTTGTTCAAACGGCCCCGGCCTGCGGACCGGGAAATCCGGGCCGATGCGCGCGCATATTTTCCTGACGAGCCCGGGAGGACAGGCCCATGACCGCTACAATTTTCTGCTCGGAATCCTGCCCGCAGGGCGAACGCGAGAGCGGCTGGCAGACGGCCTTGAACGGCATCGCCAGACC
This sequence comes from uncultured Acetobacteraceae bacterium, assembly GCA_964657785.1. GTDB lineage: Bacteria > Pseudomonadota > Gammaproteobacteria > Burkholderiales > Burkholderiaceae_C > LMDS01. Next base: position 1,405 of record CAZZWY010000412.1, on the reverse strand, counting down.
GCATATGCGGCCGGAACAGGCGGCGAATCTGACTTGCCGCGTCTGCTCACGGGAGACTCCCCTCGGTATTCGCATGGCGCTCCTCGGCGCCAGCGGACAAAAGTTGTCCTTCGCGCTGCCCGGCGCAGCGGACGGAATCTGGATCGCGCTGCTGCTCGAAGGTCACGCGATCCTCGCCGACGGCTACCAAGCGCTGCCTCTCGGGCCCGACTCCGTCATGCACGGACCGATCATGGGTCGGGCGACGTTGGCGTTCGACGAGGACGTCAGACTGTTGCTGGTACGCTTTCCCCGCAGTGCCCTGAACACCCCTCTTCAGCTTGCCCGGGTCGCACGGATGAAGAGCGATTTGGGCATGAGCCGGATCCTGAGGGCCATTCTCCATGCGATGGCCGAGACCGTCGGGGACCTGCCCGACGATCAGGAACACGCCATCGAATCGATGCTGCGCGAGTTCGTGATCGCGAATCTCGCCGACAGCGCCGCCGCCGCGGCGAACAGCGGCCTCGTAGGCGTGCGGGCCGAGCTCCTGCAGAAAGCCCATCAAATCATCGAAGCACGGCTCAGCGATCCAGAATTGACGATGCAACGGGTCAGCCGCGAACTCGGGGTGTCGCTGCGCTATCTCTACAAGTTGTTCGCCGGGTCGGGCGAAGGGTTCGGCCGGTACCTCAAGCGCCGGCGGTTGGAGCGGTGCCGCTGTGACCTGCGCAATCCGCTCTATGCGCACCTCGGGGTCTCGCAGATCTGCTTTCGCTGGGGCTTCAACGAGGCCGCCCATTTCAGCAGAGTCTTCCGGGAGCAGTTCGGCATGCCGCCGCGCACGTGGCGGGAGAGGGGTCGCGGCGATGCGCAAGGTGAGCCCGCAGGCGAAGATCACAGGCTGCGGCGCGTCTCGATCGCCTTGACCGATGCCTGAATACGATAAGACAGCACCCGGCGACCTTGGCATCACGCATGTAACTGCGCGCGGGTCACGGCGTCGGGCATAAGACACCCAACGTCAAAATGATTTCCGCTCCTTATTGGCTTAGTAAGGCCACCCGTCCGTTTTGCATCGAAGCGGGCATGACGTTCAAAAGCCGGTCACCCGCCGCCTTTCGAGCGCCCCTCGATGGCGCGGATCACCGCCACCATGTCGGCGCCACCAAACCCCAACGCTTCGGTCTCGGCATACAGCGCATGACAGACATCGAGAAGCGGTGAGGCGATGCCGGCCGCCCGCGCGGCCTCTGCGATTAGCCGACTGTTGTAGAGAACATTGCTGATTGCCGCTTGCGTCCCGAAATCCTGGGCAAGGAGCTTTGCCGCCTTGATGCGCGACACGTCGCTTGACATCGGACTTGAGTCAAGCACATGGGCGAGCCGATCGAGGTCAAGACCATGAACCGCAGCGAAGTGCATG
>CAZZWY010000411.1:0-4375 GCA_964657785.1 uncultured Acetobacteraceae bacterium | reverse complement strand
ACCCGGCTCGCCGCAGAGCGCGCGACGCAGCAGCAGCAGGCCTCGGCCGCGCTCGGCGCCCTCCAGGCCCGTCACGACGAGCTCGCCCGGCGGCTCGAGCAGAGCGAGCGATTGCTGGCGGAGCGCACCCGGACGGTCGCCTCGATCACGGCGCTCACCGAGCGCGCGACCCAGGCGCTCGGCGCTGCCGAGCAGGCCAACCGGGCGCTGTATGCCTGGGGCCGCAAGGCGATCGAGGAACTGCGCAGCAGCAGCACCCTGCCGGTCGGCTTCGCTCAGATCCAGCTCGAAAACCGCGCCGAGGCCCTGCGCGACCAGCTCGACGCGCTGCGGCTGCCCGCCGCCAAGTAGCGCTTCGCGCAGTGGCGATCAACGGGCCGGGCGCGCGCGCCCGGCGCTGTCAGCCGCGCCGGCGCACGGCCGCGAGCAGGCCGAGACCGACCGCGGCCATCATGGCACCCGAGGCCTCGGGCACCGACGCGACGTTGAACACGCCGGCGTAGCTGCCGCCGAGATCGCCGACGACGTTGCCGCGCACTTCGAGCACGTAGCTGCCGGCGCTCAGCGCATACGGGTTGATGACCTGCAGGCTGCCGTTTCCCGTGCCCTCCGCCACGACCGCACCCCAGCGCTCGAGCACCGAGGCGCTGCTGATCGTCGACGGCGTGGTCGTCAGCGCCAGGCTGCCGTTCGGGTCGCTCAGCAGGCGCGCGCTCAGGTTGGAGATGCCGAAGACGTTGCCGAGGTTGAAGGTCGCGGTGACGCTGCTGAAGCTGCCGCTGGAGACGCTGAACCGGTAGTCCTCGTAGAACGTGTCGGTGGGCTGGATCTGCGACGACAGGAAGGTCGAGCCGTAGCTGGTGGTGAAGTTCGGCGGCAGGCTGCCGAACTCCACGACCTTGGTCTGGACCGACTCGGCATGTGCCGCCGACGCGAGCGCCATCAGCGCCCCGAAGGCACTGAGCGCACCGAGCAGACGTGGGGACTGTCGCATGGCGATTCCTGATGAGGGGGTGGGTCGGGCCGGTCGGAGCACTGGAACGATTGTGACGAGCCGGTGTGGCACGCGAGAGGCCGGGGGACGCGGGCCGCGTAGTCCGTTCGGCAGCGCCTCGAAGTTCAGACTTCGCTCGGCGTGTGCCCGAGCAGGTTCATGCTCATCGCGAGCGCGACGGCCTGGGCGCGGTTGTTGGCGCCGAGCTTGCGCAAGATCTTTTGCACGTGGTTCTTCACGGTCAGCGGGCTGATGCCGAGTTGCGCACCGATCTGCAGGTTGCTCATCCCCTGCCGCACCCAGGTCAGGATCTGCACTTCGCGGGTCGTGATGTTGACGTGCGAGTAGCCGCGCAGCGCCGCGGCGGCCGGCGTGCGGGCCCGGGTGTTCATCTCGCGTTCGTGGACCTGCACCCGCAGGTAGGTGCGGTGCAGATGCGGCAGGAGCAGCTCGATGTAGATGCGCTGCCGCTCCGAGATCCATTGCCCGGGCGAGGCGAGCAGGAAGAAGCTCTCGATCTCGCTGGCGCGTTGCGGCCGGGAGACGCCGTGCACCAGCAGTTCCTCGAAGCCTTCGGCCTGCAGCGCCTCGCGCTCCGCCGCGCCCGCGCGGAGGCTCGACGCGCTCAGGTCGATGGTGAGGGCGTGGCCCTGATTGTCGGCCCAGAGCCCGAGTACCCCCTGCATGAAGGGTGACTGCCCGTCGGCCAGGGTAACGAGTAGCGGCGCCGGCACCACCACGCTGTTGAACACCTCGAGCTGCACCTGCTTGCGGCTGCGTTCGTAGACACCGCAGACGGCGATCGTGTGCGGCAGCAGCGACTGCAGGCTGCTCTGCGTCCAGACGAAGAACTGATAGCGGCGACACACGTGCATCGCGGTCTCGATGACATGTACCAAGGCTTCGGCTTGGTTGACGTTGGCCTCCCAGGTCGGGTTCATTGTGTGTCGTTGCGCTAGTTTTCACTGCAGGATGTAAAGCTTAGCGGGCGTGAATGACGCTTGTTCGATCGAAGCCGGGTCATTTGAGCCGAACGGACTACAGCCGCTTCGAGGCTGCGCCGATGAACGTGACCGGGCGGCACCGTCATTCCACTGTCACACAATCTAATTGCGTCCCATCTACTTCGGAAACCATGTTTCTGACACATTGGCCCGGTAGGGTGCGAGGCAACCACCCTCTGCTTGCGAGCTCGCTCGCCACTCCCTCTCGCCCTCTGCTGCCATGACGTCCGCCCCCACCCATCGACTCCCCGCGCTTTCCACGCCGCCTCGCGACACACGACGACCCCTCCTCCGCCCTGCCGCCGGCTCCGCGGTGGCGCTGGCCGTGCTCGGCCTGCTCTCGGCCTGCGGCGGCGGAGGAGGCGACAGCGGCTCGACGCCGGCTTCGGGCAGTGGTGCCACGGTCGCCTCGGTCACGGTCACGGCCGGCTCGGCGCACTACGGGCAGAGCCTGGTCGTCACCGTGACCGGCACGCAGCTCGATCGGCTCGCCTCGATCGACTCGAGCACCTGCACCGGTGCGGCCAGGAGCACGACCGCGCCGTACGTCAGCACGGCGACGACCGCCTACTTCACCTGCACGCCAACGGCGACGGGCGCGCTGCAGGTCACGGCCGGCGGCGTCGCGTCGGCGGTGGTGACGGTGCCGCAGCCGGTCGTCACCCTGACCGTTTCCAACGGCGCGGGCGTCGACGGCAGCATCGTGATCACGCTCGCGCCCGACAAGGCGCCGATCACGGTCACCAACTTCCTCGCCTACGTCAACGCGGATTTCTACGACGGCACCCTGTTCCACCGGGTGTCGCCGGGCTTCGTGCTCCAGGGCGGCGGCTATGCCGCGCCGCTCACCGCCACCTCGACACCGGTCGCGAAGGCCACCTCCAGCCCGATCAAGCTCGAAGCCGGCAATGGCCTGAGCAATACGGCGGGAACGATCGCCATGGCGCGCACCGGCGACGCCGACAGTGCCACCTCGCAGTTCTTCATCAACCTCGCGGACAACAGCGGCAGCCTCGACCCAAGCACCGCCAACGGCGCCGGCTATGCCGTCTTCGGCACGGTCAGCAGCGGCAGTGCGACGATCAGCGCGATCACCGCCGCGCCGTGCACCGCGATCCCGTTCTTCCTGCCGACGGGCGACTGCACACCGATCCCGAACGTGGTGGTCGTCTCGGCGGTCCAGACGCAATAGGGTGCCAGACAGGGCAAAGCAGGGGCGCAAGGCGCGCACGCCGAATGCAAGATGCCCCGCCGTGGCGGGGAATCGGATTCAGCACCGGGCCGTGCCCGGCTTGCGCGAGGTCACGGCCTGCGTCGACGCGCCACCACGCCGAGCGCCGCGAAACCGGCCAGCGCGATCGCCGCGCCGGTCGGCTCGGGCACCGACATGACGACCCCCGGTGAGCCGATCTCGTTGCCCGCGACCGAGGTGAAGGCACCGTTCGTGCCGACGGCGCTCAACTGGCTGATCGTCCCGTTGGAGCCGGCGGTGTTGTCGAAGGTCCGGCCGGTGGTCGCGGCACCGAAGCTGACGCTCGCGATCGCGACGCCGGTGCTGCTGAAGATGTTGACCGCGTCGCCGCCCGAGCCGAGGCCGACGCCCGATCCGCCGTAATTGCCGATCGTGAAGCCGGCCGGCACGTTGCTGCCGAACCAGGCTGCCTTGAAGTTGGCATCGATGGCGGCATCGGTCGATCCGCTCGCCGTGCCTTCGACGAAGACGACCGACTGACCCGCGGCGATGGAGGTCACGCCGCGCAGCGCGACGGCGCTGCCGAAGGCGTTGGAGTCGTCGTCCATCTTCCAGCCGGCGATGTTGACCGCGGTGCTGCCGCGGTTCGTCAACTCGAACCAGTCGGCGGCATACGTGGCGGTGTTGCTGCCGGTCGGATCGACCTCGGAGACGACGATTTGCGCCTGCGCACCCGCGGCGGCGGTGAGGGCGAGTGCGAGCGCCCACGGTCGGGGGGCGGCGACGAGGGCGAACAGGGGATTTTTCATGAGCGGGGGTCCGATGAGGCAGTGCAGGCCGAGGAATTCGGCTGCCGGATTCTGCGTTTCGGGGCGTCGCGATTCGATGACGCCGGGGGCCCTCGCGGCATGAGCCGAAAGGCGGATGGGCGGCCCGCGAATGACCGGAAAGCTCGCAGCCGCTGAAGGCGAAAGTCGATTAGCGCACGTGTCGGCGCTCAATTCGCCGGACCGAGGGCCGAAACCCGGAGGGCACGTGACACCAGCACTGCCGACCCCCTCGTCGGCCTGGTGGCCGCGACGCTTCGGAAAGCAGCCCCATGTCCAAAGATGCAGAGTTCGGGTCCCCGTGCTCCCGCTGGCCCCACATGTCTTCTCTCGCGCTCCTCGGGATCCTCCTCACGGC
>CAZZWY010000410.1:0-4389 GCA_964657785.1 uncultured Acetobacteraceae bacterium | reverse complement strand
GCCGGCGCTCGGCGTGGCCTGTTCGAGGGCCGGCGTCAGGAGGCGGATCAGGCCGGCCTCGCGGTCGACGAGGTGCTTGTCGAGCGCTGCCATCGCCATCCGCTGGAACGCCGGCGGTGCGGCGTTGGAGATCACCGACCACGCCTGCGCGATCAGGTCGATGCTGCACTCCGGATTGACGTGTGAGCCGAGGGGCGTGCCGTCGTCGAAGAACGCGCGCCGGAACCACTGGCCGTCCCAGGCCTCGTCGAGGAGCGCGAGTTTGAGCGCGGCGGCGGCCTCGGTCCAGCGCGCCGAACGCTCGAGGTCGCCGCGCCGTTCGGCGATCGGCGCGAAGCCGCCGATGACGTCGCAAAGGAACCAGGCGAGCCAGACCGACTCGCCGCGCCCCTCGTGGCCGACCCGGTTCATGCCGTCGTTCCAGTCGCCGGTGCCCATGAGCGGCATGCCGTGGGCGCCGACGCGCAGGCTTCGGTCGATGGTGCGGGCCGCATGTTCGTAGACGCTGGCGGTGACGTTGCCGAGGTTTGGCACGTAGTAGGCGTCCTCGGCGCCGGCGGGGATCGCGGCGCCCTCGATGAACCCGACCGGTTCGTCGAGCAGCGTGGCGTCGCCGGTCGTCTGCAGATAGTGCACGCAGGCGAGCGGCAACCAGAGCAGGTCGTCGCTGAAATGGGTCCGGACGCCGGCGCCGGTCGGCGCATGCCACCAGTGCTGGACGTCGCCCTCGGCGAACTGGCGCGAGGCGTTGAGGACGATCTGCTGGCGCAGCAAGGCCGGCGCGCACCAGGCGAGCGCCATCGCGTCCTGGAGCTGGTCGCGGAATCCGAACGCGCCGCCGGCCTGGTAGAAGCCGGCCTTGCCCCAGAGCCGGCAGGAGAGGGTCTGGTACAGCAGCCAGCGGTTGACCATCGCATCGAAGAGCGGGTCGGGCGTCGCGACGACTGTTGCGCCCAACAGCTCGTCCCACGCGCCGCGGGCGCGTTCGAGGCGCGTGACGGCGGGCTCCGCGGCGGCGGTGGTGGCGAGCTGCCGTGCCTCGTCGGGTGTCGCGGCGAAGCCGAGCAGGAAGACGCATTCGGCCGATTCGCCGGCCGCAAGCGTGATGCGCTGCGCCAGTGCGGCGCACGGGTCGAGGCCGGTGCCGCTGTGACGTCCGAAGAAGTCGGGCACGCCGAGCCGGCCCCGTGCGTCGAAACACTCGCGGCGATCGCACGTCCAGTCGGGCGTGGCATCGAAGGGCGAGGCGAGGGCGAGGAAGGCGGTTCCGTCGCCGAAGCCGGCGGAGCGCTCGTGCTGGGTCGCGAGCAGGGCGGTCAGCTTGCGGGGTGTCGGGTCGCTGCCGCTGCCGCTCGCGCCGCCTGGGAGGCTCGCCAGGCGCTGGGTGAACACCGAGGTCTCCAGCGTCGCCCGGGCGCCTAGCGATCCACCCAGGACCCATTCCACCATCCCGATCGCCCGGAGCCGCTGGCTTCGGTGGCCTCGGTTGACGAGGCGGATGCGCGCCTGCTTGACCGACTTGGCGGCGTCGACGCACCAGGACACCGTGACCTCGAGGTCGCCCCGGCGATGGCCGATGACGGTATGCCCCTGGCCGTGACAGACGCGGTAGTTGGCGGTCGGGTCCCCCCAGGCCGACGGGGTGACGCTCCAGAGGTCGTGACTGCGCAGGTCCTCGAGCAGCAGCCATTCGCCGGGCGGGTCGGCGAGCGGGTCGTTCGACCACGGCGTCAGCATGTTGAGCCGGCTGTTGAGCGCCCAGCTGTAGCCGCCCCCGGCCTCCGACACCTGGGTGCCGAAGTTCGGATTCGCCAGCACGTTGACCCACGGCTTCTTCGGGCGCTGCAGCGAATTCACCTCGAAGCGGAACTCGCCGCCGTGCGGAATGAACCGGCCTTCGGCGGTCCGCAGTTCGATGCCCGCGCCCGGATGCACCGGCACGCTGTTGTTGGAGGTGGCGCTGCGCTCCTCGAGTGCGGCCTCGTGCAGGTCGACCCACTCCTGCAGGTGATGGGTGAGCGGGCGGCCATCCGCATTCAGCTGCAGCCGGGCCAGGCTCTGCAGGGTGCTCGTTTCGTCCTTCGAGAGTTCGTCGCCGCGCAGCACGTGAAAGCCGGCGGTGGTCGGGCCCGGCTGGGCACCGCTTTCGCCCTGATAGCGTTCGCGCAGCGACACCAGGTCGCGATGCACTTCCTGCAGGTAGGACGCGGGCTCGGTGTTGATGACGACGAGATCGCAGCGCACGCCGCCCCACGACCAGATGCGCAGCGCCTGAACCAGCGCGCGCAGCATGCCGGCGCCGTGGGCTGCGCCGGCGGTCACGAGCAGGATCGGCAGATCCCCCGAGATCCCGAAACGCCAGAGCAGCCGCCGGTCGCACACGCCCGCGGGCGTCGGCGCGCGTTCGCCCGCGCGGCGTGGCCGCGGCCGCGAGACCGTACTGACGAGGGCCGTCGTCAGCGTCTGGATCGCCGCGAAATTCTCGGACGAGACGCGCAGCTCGCGCATGCGGATGCCGGTCAGCGTCGCCGACATCAGCGACGAGCGCTCCGCCGGCCCGGTCTGCCGGTAGCGGTCGATCACCGCCGAGAGGGTCTCCGCGCTGTCCGAGGCGGCGGTGCAGAAGGTCAGCCGCACGCTCGAGCGCGGCGCGATCAGCACCCGCACCGAGAGCGCGCAGACGGGGTCCAGGCCGGTGTCGAGCGCAACGCCATGCGGCGCCGCGGCGTCGGCCGCGGGTGCGGCGTCGAACACGGCGAGCGGCTGACTCGCGTCGCGGTTGCGGCCGAGCCAGCGGGCGCGATCGGTCTGCAGCCGCAGGCTGACGGGTGCATCGGCGCTGCCCAGAAAGTGCGCGGCGTGCAGGCCCTTCTCGGTGGCGAGACGCGGTTTGCGCTCGAAGACCAGCGCCTGATGCGAGGCCCGCCAGGAGGCCCGAAGGAACAGGTTGGAAAAGGCAGGATGGGCTTCGTCGGCAAGCGGGTCGGCGAGCGTGATCTGGAATGCCGACATCAGCTCGAGGTCGAGCGGCCGGTCGCTCAGGTTGCGCAACTCGACCCGGCGGAACTCGATGTCGTCCTCCGGGCTGACCCAGACGGTGGCGTGGCTCTCGAGTTCGGGCCAGGTGGTGTCGAAGCAGACCCGGTCGGCGTGGTAGGTGCTGCGGTAGTCGGCGGCCGGGTCCGGGGCCGGGTGCTGGGTGATCGAGACGGCTTGCGGCTGGCGGTCCCAGCGGAGGTGAAAGAAGCTGCCGTAGGTGTCTCGCAGGGCGTCGTCGCGCGACCGGGTGATCGCGACCGAGCCCCAGCGGCTCCAGCCGGCACCGTTGGCGCGCAGCGCGACGCTGTAGCGCCCGTTGGAGAGCAGGTGCGTCGGCGTGACGGCGCTCTCGCCCGGCACCACGTCGCGCAGCAGCCCCGGCTGGCGGCGCTCGCGCGCGGTCGGCGAGGCGCTCGGCGGGGGCGCGAGGAGCACCGACACTTCGCGCGGCACGCGTTCGTGCAGCAAGGAGCCCACCGACTCCAGGTGCGGGTCGGCCATCGCCCAGCGGCGCGGGGCGCCGTCCAGCAGCACGTCGGCCAGCGCGACCACCGTCATCCCCTGGTGATGCACCATGAAGGTGTTGACGTGCAGCGGCCCGTCGCTCGACGACTGGCGCGCCGGCGTGTAGTCGAGCGCCTCGACGAAGCCGTAGTGGCCGCGTGCATGCAAGGCCTCGAGCCGGGCGAAATTTGTGACCGCCAGATCCGGCGCGACGACCGCGGCGAGCCCGGTCGCGTACGGCGCGATCACCAGGTCGTCGGGCGGGGTGCGCCGCAAAGCGAGCCGTGGCACGCCTTGCGGCGCATATTGGTAGGCGAGGGTGTGGTCGCTGCCGGCGTAGGCGGATTCGGAGATGCCCCAGGGAACGTGCTGCTGGCGCGCGAAATCCATCTGCTCGCGCAGCGCCGCCCGGTTCGCGTCGTGCAGGACGCTGCCGTGCGGTTCGTCGAGCACCAGCGACGGCATCATGTACTCGAACATCGAGCCGGACCAGGACCGCAGGCCGGCGATCGCGCCGACGGCGTAGAACGGCCGGCCGAGCGCCGACCAGTGGGCGACCGGCACGTCGCCCTTCGCGATCGCGATCAGGCTGGTGAGCCGCGACTCGGAGGCGAGCAGGTCGTAGTAGCTCGCATCGAGTTGCTGCTCGGCCACCCGAAAGCCGATGTGCAGCAGCTGGCGCTTCTTGTGATACAGGAAACTGAAGTCGGCGTCCCAGGCCAGGCGCTGGCAGGTGGCCGCGATCGCGAGTAGGCGCGCGGAGGCGGTGCCGATCGCTGCGGAACGCGCCGCCGCGTCGGCGCCCGCCGGCGGTGCTGCCCGCATGTCGAGCCAGGCGCTCTCGAC
>CAZZWY010000409.1:2147-4391 GCA_964657785.1 uncultured Acetobacteraceae bacterium | reverse complement strand
ACGAGAATCTTCGGCTCGGCCCAGAAGGCGTGCTCGGCCGGCAGCGGCTCGGTGGAGAACGCGTCGAGCGTCGCCGCGCCGACCTGCCCGCTCGCGATCGCCGCCAGCAGGTCGGCCTCGACGAGGTGGTCGCCGCGGCCGACGTTGACGATGTGCGCGCCCCAGGCGAGCTTGCCGAAGCAGGTGGCATCGAGGAACCCCCGCGTCTGCGGCGTCAGCGGCAACAGGCAGACGAGCGTGTCGCAGCCCGAGAGAAAGGCATCGAGCCCGCCGTTGCCGTGAAAGCCGGTCACGCCGGGCGGGAGGTCCGGCCGCGGGCTGCGGCTCCAGCCGCGCACGGCGTAGCCGATCGCCGCCAGCGCCCTCGCCGCGGCGGTGCCGAGCGCGCCGAGCCCGGCGATGCCGACGGTGTGGTTCGCCGGCGGCGTGATCGCGAGTTCGCGCCAGCGCCGCGCCGCGCGGTTCGCGACATAGCCCTGCATCTGGCGATGGTGCTGCACCACCGCCCAGGTGACATAGGCCGTCATGCCGGCGGCCATCGTCCCCGAGTCGACGACGCGGCAGAGCGGGACGTCGCGCGGCAGCGCCGGGTCGGCGAGCAGGTGGTCGACGCCCGCGGCGAGCGACTGCACGAGCTTCAACCGCGGCAGCTGCGCGAGCACGCCGTGCGGCGGGTGCCAGCAGACGGCGGCGTCGATCTCCGCCAGCTCGCCGAGCGTCTCGGCGCCGCTGCCGATGCGCAGGTCGACCCCCGGGCGCGCGGCCTCGAAGGCCGGGCGGAGGTAGCGCATGTCGAACACGCTGCTCGACAGCGCGATGCAGGGGCGCTGGCTCACTCCCGATACGACCGCGCCGGTGCCGCCTCGATCCGCTGCAGCATCGCCGCCCACTCGCGGGCATGCGGGTCGGCCTGGCCGGGCTGCCGGTTGCTGTCGCCGCTCGCGTACTGCCGCGCCGTCAGTTCGCAGACCTCGGGCGGCACCGGGTGGATCGCCTGCCCGCTCGCCTGGATCGCCATCTGCACGCGGCAGGCCCGCTCGAGATTCAGCATCAGGATGAACGCCTCGGCGACCGTGCGGCCGAGCGTCAGCAGCCCGTGATTGCGCAGGATCATGACCTGCGCCGTCGGCCCCAGGTCACCAATGAGCCGGTCGCGTTCGGCGTGATCGAGCGCGATGCCCTCGTACTCGTGGTAGACGACGCGGTTGTAGAACTGCAGCGCCCACTGGTTGCACGGCTGCAGGCCGCACTCGAGCGACGACACCGCGACGCCGGCGACGGTGTGGGTGTGCAGCACGCACGCGGCGTCGTGGCGCGCCGAGTGCACGGCGCTGTGGATCGTGAAGCCGGCCGGGTTCACGTCGTGGGGCGAGTCGTCGAGGATCCGGCCGTCGAGATCGATCTTGACGAGCGACGACGCGGTGATGTCGCGAAAGAGCGTGCCGTAGGGGTTGATCAGGAACTGGTCGTGCGCGTCCGGCAGACGGGCCGAGATGTGGGTGTAGATGCTGTCGTCCATGCCGTAGTGGGCGACCAGCCGGTAGGCGGCGGCGAGGTCCTGGCGGACTTCGCGCTCTTGCTCGGCGCGTTGGCTCTCGAGGGCGGGGGAGGCGGTGCGCATTTGCATCGGAAGTCCTTTCAGCGGTGATGTCGGGCGTGCTGGGCGTTGGGGGATGAGGATAACGCCGACGCGGCGGCAGCGCGTCCGGGCAGAATCGCCCGCGCCTCGCCCCGATGCTCCCGATCCCGCCGATGTCCCCGACCCCTTCCTTCAGCCTCCGGCGCATCGCCGTCTCGGCCTTCGGCCCGTCGCTGCTCTTCGGCATCGGCGAGGGCGCGATCCTGCCGGTGGTGCCGCTCAGCGCCATCGCGCTCGGCGGCTCGGTGGCCGAGGCCGCGCTCGTCGTCACCCTGATCGGCATCGGCTCGCTCGTCAGCAACATCCCGGCGTCGCTGATCACGCTGCACCGCGGCGAGCGCTGGGCGCTCGTCGCGGCGGCGCTCTGGTGCGCGGTCGCGATGGCACTCTGCGCGGCGACCGGGCGACTCGCGCTCTTCGCCGTCGGCTGCTTCATGGTCGGCATGGCGCAGGCGGTCTTCAGCCTCGCGCGGCAGAGCTACCTGACCGAGGCGGTGCCGCCCGCGTACCGGGCCCGCGTGATGTCGACGCTCGGCGGGGCGATGCGGGTCGGGCTCTTCATCGGGCCGTTCATCGCGGCGGTCGCGATCCACCACGTCGGGCTG
>CAZZWY010000409.1:0-2137 GCA_964657785.1 uncultured Acetobacteraceae bacterium | reverse complement strand
GGGCGTATCTCGTCGGCATCGGCGCGCTCGTCGTCTCGGCGGCGGTCGGTGCGCGCCTGCCGGATCTCGCGGTCGACCCGGCGAGACGCGCGCCGGGACCGGACTTCCGTGCGCCGACGCTGCGCTCGACGGTCCGCGACCACCGCTCGCTCTTCGTCACGCTCGGGGTCGGCGTGCTGCTGGTCAGCGCCGTGCGCGCGACGCGTCAGGCGGTGATTCCGCTCTGGGCCGATCACCTGGCGCTCGCGCCGTCGGTCGCGGCGCTGATCTACGGCATCGCCGGCGGCGTCGAGATGCTCGTCTTCTACCCGGCCGGCAAGGTGATGGACCGCAAGGGGCGGCTCTGGGTCGCGGTGCCGTCGATGCTCGTGATGGGCCTGCCGCTGTTGCTGATGCCGCTCGCGACCGGCGCCGCGACGCTGCTCGTCGCCGCCGCCGTGATCGGCTTCGGCAACGGCATCGGCTCGGGGCTCATCATGACGCTCGGCGCCGACCATTCGCCGGCCCACGGCCGGGCGCATTTCCTCGGCCTCTGGCGGCTGATGGCCGACCTCGGCGCCTCGGGCGGGCCGGCGCTGCTGTCGGCGCTCGCCGCGGTCTGGTCGCTCGGCGCGGGCATCGGCGTGACGGGCCTGCTGGCGTTCGCCGCGGCAGCGCAGCTCGCCTACTGGATTCCGCGGACCGCGCAGCTTCCGAAGCGGCGCTGAACCCGCGGCCGCGTCGCTGGCACTCGACCCGCCGTCGTCAGGTCGACGGGCGGCCCGGGCCGGCGACGAGGATCACGCCTTCGTCGGCACGCAGGCGCAGCGTGTCGCCGACGGGGCCGTCGCGGTCGAGCCGGGTCGAGAGCGCGATCGATCCTTCCGCGCCGGCGAGCGCCGACCGCACCACAGCGGCTGCGACGTCCACCGCGTCCTGGCCGAAATTGAGCAGTACCGCCGTGCGTTCGTCGCCGTGGCGGCGGGCGTAGACCAGCACCTCCCCCTGCACCGCGACCGGCACGTACGCGCCCGCGTGCAGCGACGCCCGGGTGCGGCGCAGCGCGAGCAGCCGGCGGGTGAGGGCGAGCGTCGAGGCCGGGTCCGCGTGCTGGCGTTCGACGTTGCGCGCCGGCCAGTCGGCGCCGAGCCGCAGCCACGGCTGCCCGCTGGTGAAGCCGGCCGCCGGCGGCTCGGCGCTCCACGGCATCGGCGTGCGCTGCGGGTCGCGGCCGAGTCCCTTGCCCGGCTCGCGGCGCTCGAACGGGTCCTGCACCTCGTCCGGCGGGATCGGCACATCGGTCATCCCGATCTCGTCGCCGTAGTAGAGCGTCGGCGTGCCGCGGAGCGTGAGCAGCAGCATCGCGGCGAGGCGCGCGCCCTCGGGCCCGGCACGGCTCGCGATGCGCGGCTTGTCGTGGTTGCCGAGCACCCAGTTCGGCGCGGCGCCGGGCGGCAGCGCGGCTTCGTAGTCGCGCACGACGCGGTCGATCGCGGCGGCATGCCAGGGCGTGCCGATCAGGTGGAAGTTGAACGGCAGCTGCGCACCGCGGAGCATGCCGGTCTCGGGGTCGCGGCCGTAGTAGCGCACGAGGCGGTCGATCGGCAGGTAGACCTCGCCGATGATCACGCGCGACGCCTCGGGCGTGCTGAATTCGTCGAGCACCGCGCGCATCTCGGCGACGACCCCCTGCACCTCCGGCCGGTCGGTCGTGTAGAGCGGCAGCAGCCGGTGCGCCGGGTCGCCGCCGGGCGCGAAGTCGGGGTTCGGCGGGTTGTCGCGGAACTGCGCGTCCTTGATCAGGTGGTAGATCACGTCGACCCGGAAGCCGTCGACGCCGCGCTTCAGCCAGAAGCGCAGCGCGTCGTACATCGCCGCGCGCACCGCCTCGTTGCGCCAGTCGACGTCGGGCTGCTCGGGCAGGAACGAATGGAGGTAGTACTGGCCGGTGGCGGCGTCGAACGTCCAGGCCGGGCCGCCGAAGTTGCTGAGCCAGTTGTTCGGCGGCCCGCCGCCGGGGGCCGGGTCGCGCCAGAGGTACCAGCTCCGTTTCGGGTCGTCGCGGCTGCGGCGGCTCTCGACGAACCAGGGGTGGCGGTCGGAGCTGTGGTTGGGGACGAAGTCGAGGATCAGGCGCAGGCCGAGCGCGTGGGCGTCG
>CAZZWY010000408.1:0-4399 GCA_964657785.1 uncultured Acetobacteraceae bacterium | reverse complement strand
GGCGGCGAGCAGCCCGGCCCGCAGGGCGTCCTGGTTCGCCATGCCGATCCAGTCGATGGCCCGCGCGGCCCAGGCGAGGAGCCCGCCGAGCAGCGCCGTGGCCAGGCCGACCCGCAACGCGAAGAGCCCCCAGCCGGGTTCCGGCCGGTACCAGCCGCCCCGGCGCAGGCCGAAAAAGAGCCAGCCGGCGTTGACGAGCGCGCCAATGCTGATCGACAGGGTGAGGCCGGCATGGTGCAGCCACGGCACGAGGACGAGGTTCATCAGCTGGATCAGCACCAGCACGCCGATCGCGATGCGCGTCGGGGTGCGGGTGTCCTGCCGGGCGTAGAAACCCGGCGCGAGGATCTTCACCGCGACGATCCCGACCAGGCCGACGCCGTAGCCGAACAGCGCCTTGGCGGTCTGCGTCACGGCGAGCGCGCTGAAGGCACCGCGCTGAAAGAGCGTCGCGACCATCGCCTCCGGAAACACCAGCAGCGCGACCGTGCAGGGCAGCGCCAGCAGCACCACCAGCCGCAGGCCCCAGTCCAGCAATCCCGAGTAGGCGGCCGCATCGTCGCGCGCCTGCGCTGCCGAGAGCTGCGGGATGAGCAGGATGCCGAGCGCCACGCCGAGCAGCGCGGTCGGGAATTCCATCAACCGGTCCGCGTAGGTGATCCACGACACCGCGCCGACCTGCTGATGCGAGGCGATGCGGGTGTTGATGACGAGCGACAGCTGCGCCACCGAGACACCGAGCAGCGCCGGCCCCATCTGCCGCAGGACCCGGCGCACCCCCGGGTGCCCCGAGGCGCGCCGGATCGCCGACGGGACCAGACCGAACCGCGGCAGCGCGCCGATGTGCAGCAGCGCCGGCACCTGCACCAGCAGTTGAAGCACGCCGCCGACCATCACCCCGAGCGCCAGCGCGTAGATCGGCGGGTAGCCCCAGCGCGCGAACTGCGGCGCCATCAGCCAGGCCATCGCGATCTGCGACAGGTTGAGCAGCACGGGCGTCACCGACGACACCGCGAAACGCTGCCAGGTGTTGAGGATCGCCGAGGCGAGCGAGACGAGCGAGACCAGGCCGATGTAGGGAAACATCCAGCGCGTCATGACGACCGCCGCGTCGAGCTGCGCCAGGCCCGAGCCCATCAGCCAGACGATGACCGGTGCGGCGACGACGCCGGCGACGCAGGTCACGACCAGCGCCCAGAGCAGCATCGTCGAGACCGCATCGATCAGGCGGTGCGTTGCCGTGTCGCCCTCGAGCGTGCGGGTGGCCGCGAGGATCGGCACGAACGCCTGCGCGAAGGCGCCTTCGCCGAAGAGCCGGCGCAGCAGATTCGGGATCCGGAAAGCGACGTTGAAGGCGTCGACCGAGGCGCCTGCCCCGAACATCGAGGCGATCACGACCTCTCGCGCCAGGCCCGCGATGCGCGACAACAAGGTGAAGAGCGAAATGACCGACGCGGCGCGCAGGAGGTTCATCGGCAGGGACGGGCGCGTCTGGCGAGCAGCCGAAAGGAACGGCGAGTATAGGCGGCGGGGTGACCGCACTTCGCACCGCAGTTGCCTGGCCGATGGCCAGATGCTATATTCGCGTTCTTTGCCAAATACTGCGGGCGTCCGAGCGACACGCGGCATCCAGACCGAAACATGGCCACCTCCTCCAAAGCCAAGAAGAAGACCGTTCGCATCGCCTCGGGCCTCAAGCGCGTTCGGCAAGACGTCAAGCTCAATGCCGCCAACACGGCGCTGCGATCGAAATTCCGCACGGTGATCAAGAACGTGCAGAAGGCGGTCGTCGCCGGCGACAAGGCCAAGGCCGCGGATCTCTTCAAGAGCGCCCAGGCCGTCATCGATTCGGTCGCCGACAAGGGTCTTTTCCACAAGAACAAGGCGGCTCGCCACAAGAGCCGGCTCTCGGCGAAGGTCAAGGCCCTCGAGGCCGCACCGACGACCTGATTCTTCTTCGGCGCCCGAGTGGCGCAATACCTCGAAGAGGCCCGCGACGCGGGCCTTTTTCATTGCCGCCAGGCGATCGTCAGCCGGCGCCGGGCACCCTGCCGATCAGGTGCGCTTCGACGACGGTCAGGCGGTTGTCGCGCGCGAAATTCATGACGAAGTCCCAGGCCATCGGCTCCAGGCTCTTGAGCGCCTCGTTCACGATCACGCACTTCACGCCGTCGACGACACGCGGCACGCAGTAGGGGGAGTAGCCGATAAACGCGCCGATGCCGCCGTGCACGCCGTCGGGCCGGAAGCTCGACATCGCGCCGGCGAGGCGCTCCGACCAGTCGCTCGGCCGGAATGTCTGACCTTCCGGCGTCAGGCCCTGAATGACAAACTGGCGGGGGGCAGGCAGGCTCATCGATTCCGGATCGCGTGGTCGGTCGATTGTGCCGCGACTTCGCTGCATCGCAGCATCGCGGCGACCGTCGAAGCGAGGCGAGCTCACTTTCGGTCAGCGTGCGCCCTAGAATCGCGACGACGAGCGGGAACCGGCGACATCGCGTTCCCGCTTTTACCGCCCCATCGCTTTGTACCGCCCCATTGTCTGGAGTCCGCGCATGAATGCCCCGGCCGCTTCGACCGCCCCGACCGAACCCCACGTGATGAAGACCTACGGCCGGCTGCCGCTGGCGCTCTCGCACGGGCGCGGCTGCTGGGTCTGGGACACCGACGGCAGGAAGTACCTCGACGGGCTCGGCGGCATCGCGGTCAACACGCTCGGCCATGCCCATCCGAAGCTCGTGCCGGCGCTGCAGGATCAGGTCGGCAAGCTGATCCACAGCTCGAACTACTACGTCGTGCCGCTGCAGGAACAGCTCGCCGCCAAGCTCTGCGAGCTGTCGGGACTCGCCAACGCATTCTTCTGCAGCACGGGTCTCGAGGCCAATGAAGCGGCGCTGAAGATCGCCCGCAAGTACGGTCACGACAAGGGCATCGAGCGCCCCGAGATCGTCGTCTACGAAGCCGCGTTTCACGGCCGCTCGATCGCGACCTTGTCGGCAACCGGCAACAAGAAGATCCAGGCCGGCTTCGGCCCGCTCGTCGAGGGGTTCGTCCGCATCCCGCTCAACGACGTGGCGGCGCTGCAGCAGGTCGCCGAGTCGCACAAGAGCGTCGTGGCGGTGTTTCTGGAGGTGATCCAGGGCGAAGGCGGAATTCGCCCGTCGACGATTGCCTACCTGCGCGAGGTGCGCCGCATCTGCGACGAGAACGGCTGGCTCCTGATGCTCGACGAGGTGCAGTGCGGCATGGGGCGCACCGGCAAATGGTTCGCGCACCAATGGGCCGGCATACAGCCCGACGTGATGCCGCTCGCCAAAGGCCTCGGGTCGGGCGTGCCGGTCGGGGCGGTCGTCTGCGGGCCGAAGGCGGCGAACGTGCTCGGGCCGGGCAACCACGGCACGACCTTCGGCGGCAACCCGCTCGCGATGCGCGCCGGCGTCGAGACGATCCGGATCATGGAAGAGGATCGGCTCGTCGAGAACGCCGCGAGCGTCGGCGCGCTGCTGCGCTCGGGGCTGGAGCGCGAGCTCGCCGGGGTGGAGGGCGTTGCCGACATCCGCGGCCAGGGCCTCATGATCGGCATCGAACTCGACCGGCCCTGCGGCGACATCCTCGGCCGCGCGGCCCGCGCCGGCCTGATGCTGAGCGTGACGGCGGAGAAGGTGATCCGCCTGGTGCCGCCGCTGATCCTCTCCGCCGACGAAGCCGGGCAGATCGTCGCCCTGCTCTGCCCGATCATCAAGCAGTACCTGTCGGAGCCTGCGGTCGCGGCATGAAACCCGGCATGACCCTCATCAAGCACTTCCTGCAGTTCAAGGACTTGCGTGCCGAGGAATACGCCTATCTGTTCGAACGCACCGCCACGGTCAAGACGCGGTTCAAGAACTACGAGAAGTACACGCCGCTGGTCGACCGCACGCTCGCGATGATCTTCGAGAAGGCTTCCACCCGCACCCGGGTCAGCTTCGAGGCCGGCATGTACCAGATGGGCGGCTCGGTCGTGAACCTGACGACCGGCGACAGCCAGCTCGGCCGGGCCGAGCCGATCGAGGACAGCGCCCGCGTCATCAGCAGGATGGTCGACCTCGTGATGATCCGGACCTTCGAGCAGACCAAGCTCGAAGCCTTCGCCGCGAACTCGCGCGTGCCGGTCATCAACGGCCTCACGAACGAACACCACCCGTGCCAGATCCTCGCCGACGTCTTCACCTACATCGAGCACCGCGGCGGCATCGCCGGCAAGGTCGTCGCCTGGGTCGGCGACGGCAACAACATGGCCAACGACTGGCTGCAGGCCGCCGACATCCTCGGCTTCACGCTGCACGTCAGCACCCCCGGCGGCTACGAGATCGACGCCGCGGCGGCCGGCGTCTCCAACACCGCCTGCGTGAAGGTCTTC
>CAZZWY010000407.1:3929-4408 GCA_964657785.1 uncultured Acetobacteraceae bacterium | reverse complement strand
ATCCGACCGATCAACCGCATCGCGCCCTCCTGATTGCCCTCGCCGCTTTGGCGAACACCGTCGGCAACCCCGCCGACTCGATGTCGTCGATCGCCCACCATTCACCCTCGGCATGGCCCGCGCCCTGGCCGATCGGCAGCGCCTCGCGGCCATCAGAACACCCGTCAGGCGTTGTTCTGCGTGTCGAGCTTGGCGCGCAGCAGGGCGCCCAGGCTGGTCGTACCGGCGTTCTCGCGTTCGCTGGTCTGCGACAGGCGCTGCATCGCTTCCTGGTTGTCGGCGTTGTCCTTGGCCTTGATCGACAGCTGGATCGACCGGGTCTTGCGGTCGACGCTGATGATCACGGCATTGACTTCGTCGCCTTCCTTCAGCACGTTGCGGGCGTCTTCGACCCGGTCGCGGCTGATTTCGGAGGCCCGCAGATAGCCCGTCACATCGTCGTTGAGCTGGATCTCGGCGCCACGCGCGTCGACGGTCTT
>CAZZWY010000407.1:0-3919 GCA_964657785.1 uncultured Acetobacteraceae bacterium | reverse complement strand
TGACCTTGCCGGTCACCGACATGCCGCGATCGTTGACCGACGAGTAGCTGGTGAACGGATCGGAATCGAGCTGCTTGATGCCGAGCGAAATGCGCTCGCGGTCGACGTCCACGGCGAGAACGATCGCCTCGACGTCCTGGCCCTTCTTGTAGTTGCGCACCGCCTGCTCGCCCGGCTCGTGCCAGGAGAGATCGGACAAGTGCACCAGGCCGTCGATGCCGGCGGCCAGACCGACGAAGACGCCGAAGTCGGTGATCGACTTGACGGGGCCCTTGACGCGGTCACCGCGCTGGACGGTCGTCGAGAACTCTTCCCACGGGTTCGCCTTGCATTGCTTCATGCCGAGCGAGATCCGGCGCTTGTCCTCGTCGATCTCGAGCACCATCACCTCGACCTCGTCGCCGAGCGAGACGATCTTGTTCGGGGCGACGTTCTTGTTGGTCCAGTCCATTTCCGACACGTGGACCAGGCCTTCGATGCCCGGCTCGATCTCGACGAACGCGCCGTAGTCGGCGATGTTCGTGATCTTGCCGAAAAGGCGCGTGCCGTTCGGGTAGCGGCGCGAGACGCCGTGCCACGGGTCGTCGCCCAACTGCTTGATGCCGAGCGAGACGCGGTTCTTCTCGGCGTCGAACTTCAGGACCTTGGCCTGCAGTTCCTGGCCGACCTGGACCACTTCGCTCGGGTGACGGACACGGCGCCACGCCATGTCGGTGATGTGCAGCAGGCCGTCGATGCCGCCCAGGTCGACGAACGCGCCGTATTCGGTGATGTTCTTGACCACGCCGTTGACGATCGCGCCTTCGTGCAGCGTCGACAGCAGCTTGCCGCGCTCCTCGCCCATCGAGGCCTCGACGACGGCACGGCGCGACAACACGACGTTGTTGCGCTTGCGGTCGAGCTTGATGACCTTGAACTCCATCGTCTTGCCCTCGAACGGCGACATGTCCTTGACAGGGCGCGTATCGAGGAGGGAACCCGGCAGGAAGGCGCGGATGCCGTTGACGAGGACGGTCAGGCCGCCCTTGACCTTGCCGTTGACGGTGCCGGTGACGAATTCGCCGGATTCCAATGAGTTTTCAAGAGACAGCCACGACGCCAGGCGCTTGGCCTTGTCGCGCGACAGGATGGTGTCGCCATAGCCGTTCTCGACCGCGTCGATCGCGACAGAGACGAAATCGCCGACCTGGACTTCGAGCTCGCCCTGGTCGTTCTTGAATTCGTCGATCGGCACGTAGGCTTCCGACTTCAGGCCGGCGTTGACCACCACGAAGCTGTGTTCGACGCGGACCACTTCCGCGGTGATGACTTCACCGCTGCGCATTTCCGAGCGGGTCAGCGATTCCTCGAACATCGAGGCGAACGATTCCATGCCTTCGGACGCGGCAGCGAGCGAATCCATGCTTTCGGGGGTGGCCACTTGGGGTTGGGACATCAGGACTTTCCGTGCGGCCTGGGGGACAGGCCGCGGGTTGGGGTGGTGAACCGTCGCTGCGATGTGGGCGCGAGACGAAGCGTCGGGCGCGGCACGTCAGGTGGCAGTGACGGGGCTTCTTCCGCGCAGCTGGCCGAGACCCGAGATCCCGCCGCACGCCACCGAAGCGGACGCGAGGCAGAGGCCTCGTTCAACTTCCGTCGACGAACGGTCTGCGTTGCCGCCAGGCTTCCAGCACCGCCATTGTCGAAGCTTCGACAGTGAGGGCCGAGTTGTCCAGCAGCACCGCATCGAGGGCGGGCTTCAAAGGCGAGACGCGGCGAGTCGAGTCGCGCGCATCCCGCGCTTCGAGCTCTGCGCGGAGACTGTCGATATTAGACGCAATCCCCTTCGAGATCAACTGCCGGTGGCGGCGCTCGGCGCGCGTCGCGGCGGTGGCAGTCAGGAACACCTTCAGATCCGCGTGCGGGAAGATGACCGTGCCCATGTCCCGGCCGTCGGCGACGAGCCCGGGAATGCGGTGGAACGAGAGCTGCAAGGTCCGAAGCGCGGCGCGCACGAGCGCGAACGCCGATACCTTCGACGCGAGCGCGCCGACTTCCTCGAGGCGAAGGGTTTCGGTCACGTCCTGCCCGTCGAGCAGCACTTTTTCACCGGTGAAGTGCAGGTCGAGGTTCGTCGCCAGCTGCGCGAGCGCGACCTCGTCGTCGGCCCTGACGCTCGCCCGCATCGCCGCCAGCGCGGTGGCACGATAGACGGCCCCGGAATCGAGGAAGTGATAGCCGAGTGCCCGGGCGACCGCGCTCGCGAGCGTTCCCTTGCCCGAGGCCGTCGGGCCGTCGACGGTGATGATCGGAATGTGCCGTGGCTCGGTCGCGACCAGGCCGAACAGCGTTTCGAAATAATCGGGGAACGTCTTGGCCACGCACTTCGGGTCGAGGATGCGAACGGCCACCCCGCCCCCCGAGGCCACCAGGCCGTTGAACGCGGCGAGGGAAAAGCACATCGCGATGCGGTGATCGTCGAAGGTTTCGATCGTCGCGGGCTGCCAGGCGGCGGGCGGGTGGATCTCGATGAAGTCCTCGCCTTCGACCACCCGCGCGCCGAGCCGGCGCAGGCCCATCGCCATCGCGGCGATGCGATCGGTCTCCTTGACCCGCCAGCTCGCGATGTTGGTGAGCCGGGTCGTGCCGTCGGCGAAGAGGGCCATCACGGCGAGCGTCATGGCGGCGTCGGGGATGGCGTTGCAGTCGAGCGCGAGCGCGGCGAGCGGCCAGCGGCCACGGCTCACTTCGATCCGGTCGGGCCCGAGCGTCACCCGAGCGCCCATGGCCTCGGCCGCGGTGACGAAGGCGAGATCGCCTTGAATGGAGGCGCTGCCCACGCCCTCGACGACGATCGGCGCCTCGGGGCTCGCCGCGATCGCGCCGAGCGCGACGAAGTAGGAGGCCGACGAGGCATCGCCCTCGATCCGCACGACGCCGGGCGACACGAGCCGGCTGCCCCGCGGGATCGTGAAGCGGCTGAATCCGTCGTTGCGGACCGTCACGCCGAAGCGCGCCAGAAGGTCGAGCGTGATCTCGACATAGGGCCGCGAGATCAGTTCGCCGATCACGTCGATCACGACATCCTGCTCGTCGGCCGCGAGGCAGAGCGCCTGCAGCAGCCCGGTCAGGAACTGGCTCGAGACGTTGCCGCGCACGCGGATCGGCGCGTCGAGCCGAAGGCGGTGAGCGGCGCCGTCGCCGAGCACGAGCGGCGGGTAGCCGGGGGCGCCGGTGTAGTCGATGACGCAGCCGAGCGGGCGCAACGCATCCACCAGGTCGCCGATCGGGCGCTCGTGCATCCGGGGCACTCCGCGGATCGTGAAACGCCCGGCCTGCGTCGTCGCGAGCAGGGCGAGCGCTGCGGTGAGCGAGCGGGTCGCGGTGCCGGAGTTGCCGAGGAAGAGATCGGCTTCGCGCTGCCGCAGCGCGCTTGCCAGGCCGTCGATCCGCAGGCCGGCACCGGCGGCATCGGTGGCGCAGCCGAGCGCGCGCAAGGCATCGAGCATGACCCGGGTGTCGTCCGACTCGAGCAGGCCCTCGATCGTCGTGCGGCCTTCGGCGAGACCCGCGAGCAGCAGCGCCCGGTTGGAGATGCTCTTGGAGCCGGGCAGGCGGACCGTGCCGGCGGCAGACCGCAGCGGCGGCAGATCGAGGAACCGGGTGCTGTACATGGCTTGGTGCTGCGGCCGCGGCGCACGCGCCGCTCAGCGCGTCGTGTTTGGCTTGCCGGCGCTCATCTGCCAGCCGGCCCGGGCATCGGAGGCGCTGCGGATCAGGTCTTCCAGCGCATCGCCGTTGCCCGAGCGGATCGCGAGTTCGAGGGCGTCGAGCGAATGCCGCATCCGGGCGCTCTGCTTGAGCACCTCTTCCCGGTTCGACATCAGGATGTCGCGCCAGACCGTCGGGTCGCTCGCCGCGATGCGCGTGAAATCGCGGA
>CAZZWY010000406.1:0-4412 GCA_964657785.1 uncultured Acetobacteraceae bacterium | reverse complement strand
CGGTCGCCATCCTGGCCCGCCTTGAGCGTGTCCTCGAACGCGGCCTGCACCTGCTCGGGCGGTTGCACGCTCTGCACGTTGACGTTGACGACGACGATGCCGGCCTTCAGCCGGTCGAGCTGGTCCTGGACCGACTTGACGAGCTGCGAGGCGATCGAATCCCGCTGCTCGTAGAGCACCGAGTCGATCTTGCTCTTGCCGACGATCTCGCGCACCGCCGACTCGGCGGCCAGCGTCACTGCCTCCTCCGGATCCTTGTTCTCGAACAAAAAGGCGCGGGCGTCCTTGAGCCGGTACTGAACCGTAAAACGGATGTCGACGATGTTCTCGTCCTGGGTCAGCATCGACGAGTCGCGCAGCCCCGTCGCCGCGATCACGGCGGTGCGCCCGACCTCCTTGGACCGGAGCTGCGACACATTGACGGTTTCGTGCGCCTGGAACGGGTACGGCATGCGCCACTGGAAGCCGGCATCCGACGTGTGGTCGTACCGACCGAATGACGTGACCACCGCCTGCTGGCCTTCCTGCACGATGAAAAAGCCGCTCCCGAGCCAGATCAGCGCGACCACCCCGGCGATGAGCCCCGCGCCGATGCCCGCGCTCTTCATGTCGGGCTGGAAGTTGTGCGGGCCGCCCGGGCCGTTGGTGGGGTCGCCCGGCCCGGTGGACCGGGGGGCTCCGCCCTTGCCACCGAAAAGACCGGTCAGCTTGCGGTTGAAGTCGCGCCACAGCTCTTCGAGGTCGGGCGGTCCGTCGCCCTTGCCGGTGGCGAGATGCACCGGCCTGTGCGGCTCGCGGCCAAAGAGGGGGCGCATGGCAGCGCCCGCGGCCGCAGCCAGCAGGGCGATCGCGGCGGCGGCCACGTCGCGAAATGCCGATAATTTTCCAGGGGCTACGGAGGTCGAAGGACTCATGGTCATGCAATTGAAATTGGATCGCTGATCGGCGCCGGCAGAGCCCCGGCCGTGTCGTCCCGCTCCGCCTTCGAGGACGACGGCGCCGCTTCATCCTCCGACTCTCGCGCATCTGGTGACGGGCTCGCGACGTTCAAGCTGTCGGCGAGCGTGCCGGCGACCGCCTCCGCCAGGATTGCGCGCAACTCGGGCAGGCCTTCACCCGTCCGGGCACTCATGAAGAGGCGCGGGACGCGGACGCCTCCCTCGATCTCGAGCGTGTCTCGCAGCAACCGCGGACGTTGGGTCGGCTCCAGCCCGTCGAGCTTGTTGAACACGAGCACCTGTGGCAGATCCGCAGCGCCGATCTCGGCCAGCACGCGCTGCACTTCGGCCATCTGCTCGGCGAGCACCGGGCTCGCGCAGTCGACGACATGCAGCAGCAGATCGGCGTCGTTGGCCTCCTGCAGCGTGGCCTCGAAGGCCTCGATCAGCTTGTGCGGCAGGTCGCGGATGAAGCCGACGGTGTCGGAGAGCGACATGGACCGCGAGACGTCGTCGAGCACGAGCTGGCGCGTCGTCGTGTCGAGCGTCGCGAACAACTGATCGGCCGCATAGGCACGCGCGTTCACGAGGGTGTTGAAGAGCGTCGATTTGCCGGCGTTGGTATAGCCGACCAGCGACACGCGGAAGGTCTGGTTGCGCTCCCGGGCCCGGCGTTGCGTGCTGCGCTGCTTCTTGACCCGCTCGAGCTGCTTCTTCACGCCCTTGATGCGCTCGCCGATCATCCGGCGGTCGAGCTCGATCTGCGCCTCGCCGGGGCCGCCGCGGTTGCCGATGCCGCCGCGCTGACGCTCGAGGTGGCTCCAGCGCCGCACGAGCCGGGTCGAGAGATACTGCAGCCGCGCGAGCTCGACCTGCAACTTGCCCTCGTGGCTCTGCGCCCGCTCGCCGAAGATCTCGAGGATCAGCATGGTGCGGTCGGCGACTGCCACGCCGAGGTGCTGCTCGAGGTTGCGCTGCTGTGCGGGGGACAGCGCCTGATCAAAGAGCACCGCTTCGGCACGGTGGCCAGCGACCAGCGCCTTGATCTCGTCGGCCTTGCCCGAGCCGACGAAAAGCGCCGGGTCGGGCGCCTTGCGCCTGGCAACGACGCGCGCCACCGCGACATCGCCGGCTGATTCCGCCAGCAAGGCCAGCTCGTCGAGCGAAGCGTCGAAGGCCTTGTCGCGGCCGAAATCGACGCCCACGAGAATGGCTCGGGCCGGCCCCGATGGCAGCGTCGACGCGGTCTGATCCGCGGAACTCAAGATGTGGAAGGCACTGTCGTTGTGACGTAATTCATCGTCGGCACCGGCGCTCGCGGCGAGGCGGCCGGCTGGGAATGAGACGGTAGGGAGGTCGGCTTCCGGGAAAGGCGCCGGGCTGCTACCGACCTTTCCGCGGCGACTGGGGCAAGTCGCGAAGGGTGTCGTCCGACGGCTGTCCTCAAGCCGGCTCGCTCGGTTCGGCAGCGTGGAAATTGACCGCCCGGCTGGGCACCACGGTCGAGATCGCGTGCTTGTACACCATCTGTGTCACCGTGTTGCGAAGCAGCACCACGTACTGGTCGAAGGACTCGATGTGCCCCTGCAACTTGATTCCGTTGACGAGGTAGATCGAGACCGGAACATGCTCCTTTCGAAGCAAGTTCAGAAACGGGTCTTGTAGCAGCTGCCCTTTGTTGCTCACGATATTCTCCGTGATGAAAGTTCTGGACCGAGCACGTTAACACAGCGCTGTGGCGCCGATATCTGCCCCCGCTGCAATGGCCTGCTGGGGTATCGACCGTGCGTCGCTTAGGCACTTTTCTCGTCGAACGGGTTCTTCGACGAACGCAGTTCGATCCGCATCGGCGTGCCCGACAGCTTGAAATGCTCGCGAAAACGCGCCTCGAGGAAGCGCTTGTAGGCCGCCGTCACATGGTCGAGCGAGTTGCCATGGATCACGATCAC
Source organism: uncultured Acetobacteraceae bacterium (assembly GCA_964657785.1). Classification (GTDB taxonomy): domain Bacteria; phylum Pseudomonadota; class Gammaproteobacteria; order Burkholderiales; family Burkholderiaceae_C; genus LMDS01. Next base: position 1,525 of record CAZZWY010000406.1, on the reverse strand, counting down.
GGGCGGGTTCATGCCGCCCTGGTGCGCGTACCGCAGCTTCGGCCGAAAGGCGCCGGCGCGCTTCGGCGCCTGGTGCTCGACCGCTTCCTGGAGCAGCCGGGTCAGCACCGGTGTCGACATCTTGCGCGTCGCCGACGCGTGCGCATCGGCGATCGCCTTCCAGACCGGCCCGAGCCCCTGGCGCCGGATCGCGGAGATGTGCAGCACCGGCGCGAACTTCAGGAACGCGAGGCGCTGCTCGATCGAGCGCTGCAGCACCTCGCGCTGGTAGGCGTCGACGGCGTCCCATTTGTTGACGGCTACCGCGACGGCCCGACCGCTCTCGAGGATGAAGCCGGCGATGTGCGCGTCCTGGTCGGTCACGCCCTGGGTCGCGTCGAGCAGGAGCAAGACGACGTTGGCGTCGGAGATCGCCTGGAGCGTCTTCACGACCGAGAATTTCTCGACCGCCTCGAACACCTTGCCGCGCCGCCGCAGGCCGGCGGTGTCGATCAGCTCGAAGCGCTGGCCGTTGCGTTCGAACGGCACGCTGATCGCGTCGCGCGTCGTACCGGGCTGATCGAAGGCCACCAGGCGCTCCTCGCCGAGCCAGGTGTTGATGAGCGTCGACTTGCCGACGTTCGGACGGCCGGCGACGGCAAGCCGGATCGGCTTGTCGGCAGCGTCCAAGGCGTCTTCGTCGGCGTCGAAGGCGAACTCGGCGAGCGCGGCGTCGGTCAGGCTGCGGATGCCCTGCCCGTGCGCCGCGGAAATCGGATGCGGCTCGCCCAGGCCGAGCTCGAAGAATTCGCCGAGCAGCGGCGACTCGGCCATGCCCTCGGCCTTGTTGACGGCGAGCACGACCTTCTTCCCCGCCGTTCGCAGATAGCGGGCGATGTCGTGGTCCTGTCCGGAGACGCCGCTGCGCACGTCGACGACGAAGATCACCGCGTCGGCTTCGGCGACGGCCTGGCGCGTCTGCCTGGCCATCTCCTTGACGATGCCGGTCGTGCTGTCGGGCTCGAAGCCGCCGGTGTCGACGACGATGAATTCATGCTCGCCGCTGCGGCCTTCGCCGTAGTGGCGATCGCGGGTGAGCCCGGCGAAGTCCGCGACGATCGCGTCGCGGCTTTTCGTCATCCGGTTGAAGAGCGTCGACTTGCCGACGTTCGGCCGGCCCACCACCGCGATGACCGGCTTCATGCGGGAGCGTTCCGCGCGCGCTTCACTCCGGGCGAACGGCGTAGAGGCCGCCCTTGCGGGTGACGAAGAGCACCGTCCCCGCCGCGACGACAGGCGCCGCGACGACCGCGCTGCCGTCGGTCGGCAGCCGAAGTTGCGCCTCGCCGGTCGCGCGGTCAAACCAGTGCGTCAGACCTTCCGCGTCGCCGTAGACGACCGATTTGGGCGTTGCGAGCGGCGCGCTCAGGCCGCGGTACTGGAGTTTGTCGGAGGTCCACGCGACGTCGCCGCTCGCTACCTTCCAGGTCGTCAGGCGGTCGCTCGCGTCGCCGGCGAAGACGAAGTCCGCATCCGCCGCGATCGC
>CAZZWY010000405.1:0-4412 GCA_964657785.1 uncultured Acetobacteraceae bacterium | reverse complement strand
GGTGGCCTAACTCGTCGTCTCGGTGCTGCCGGCCTCGGGCGCAGGCTGGGTGTGCTTGATGAAGACCTGCGCTGCCCAGATGCCCGCCTCGTAGAGCAACACCATCGGGATCGCGAGCGCGAGCTGGGACACCACGTCGGGCGGCGTCAACACCGCCGCAATGATGAACGCCAGCACGACGAAGTAGCTGCGAAAGCTGCGCAGTTGCTGCACGGTCACGAGGCCCATGCGTGCCAGCACGACGACGACGATCGGCACCTCGAAGGCCGAGCCGAAGGCGATGAACATCGTCAGCACGAAGCTGAGGTAGGCCTCGATGTCCGGCATCGCCGAGACACTCTTCGGCGCGAACGACTGGATGAAGGTGAAAACCTTGCCGAAGACGAAGAAGTAGCAGAACGCGATGCCGAGGAAAAAGAGCAGCGTGCTCGAGATCACGAGCGGCATCACGAGCTTTTTCTCGTGCGAATAGAGGCCCGGCGCGACGAACGCCCAGACCTGGTAGAGCACGACCGGGAGCGCCAGCAGGAACGCCGCCATCAGCGTGATCTTCAGCGGCACCAGAAACGGCGAGATCACGCTCGTCGCGATCAGCGTGCCGCCCTTGGGCAGGTGCTGAACCAGCGGCAGCGCCAGCAGGTCGTAGAGGCCGGACGGGCCGGGCCAGACGCTCAAAACGCCGAAGCAGATGCCGACCGCGATCACCGCCCGGATCAGGCGGTCGCGCAGTTCGACCAGATGCGAGACGAACGGTTGCTCGGTGCCCTCGAGTTCGTCGGGCTTCTTCTCCCAGCCGGTGCTCATCGGCTGAGGGTGCCGCCGGGCGGGCGGAAACGCGCGACCCGCGCCGCACCGGACTGCGCCTTCGAGCGCACGCCCTGCCGGTGCTTGTACCACTGCGGCGTCGCGCCGCGCTTGACGCGCCAGTTCTTCTTCGGGTGCTTGTAGACGGGCGGCGGGGGCTGCCAGCTCACCGACTCGGACGACCCGACCGGCTCGTCGTGAACCGACCGTTCCAGATCGGCGGCGGTCTGCCGCAACTCGCCGGAAACGCTCGAGTGCACGTTGCGTGCGGCATCCTCGAACTCGGTCTTCATCTTCTTCAGGTCTTCGAGTTCGATCGAGCGGTTGACCTCCGCCTTCACGTCGGCGACGTAGCGCTGCGCCTTGCCGATGAAGTGGCCGACGGTGCGCGCGACCCGCGGCAGCTTTTCCGGGCCGATCACGATCAGTGCCACGGCGCCGATCAGCGCGATCTTGTCGAAACCGAAATCAATCACGATTCACGCGCGCATCGCGCCGCTCAAGACCGTCGCTTCGCGTCCACGTCCACCGTGTTGCCATCGGCCGCCCTGGCGTTGACCTGCTGCGGCGGCACCGCGATGGCCGGATCCGACGGCGCTGTCGTACCGCCGTCGCGCACACCGTCCTTGAATCCCTTGACCGCGCCGCCGAGATCGGAGCCGATGTTCTTCAGCTTCTTGGTGCCGAAGACCAGCACCACGATGAGCAGGACGATGAGCCAGTGCCAGACGCTGAATGAACCCATGATGTGATCTCCGGAGCAGAATCACGGAATTCTAGGCCACGCCCCGAAGCCCCTGTGCCTGGCGTTGGCCGTGCGGCCCCTCGGGTCACGGGTCGACCGGCGGGGGGCGGTCACCCCTTGGCCCAGGGCCTCGGCCCGCCGATCACGTGCAGGTGCAGGTGCGGCACTTCCTGCATGCCGTCCGCACCGTTGTTGATGATCGTCCGGAAACCTCCGGTCACGCCGTGCTCGCGCATCAGCGCCGGCGCCATCGCCATCATCCGGCCGAGCAACGGGGCATGGCGCGCCTCGACGTCGTAGAGCGACGCGACATGCTCTTTCGGAATCACCAGCAGGTGTACCGGCGCCCAGGGCGCGATGTCGTGGAAGACCAGCAGTTCCTCGTCTTCGAAGGCTTTGCGGCTCGGGATTTCGCCGGCGACGATGCGACAGAAGATGCAGGACGGATCGTGCGGCATCGAAACTTCCTTTCAGCGTCTCATGGCGGCATCGGCCGGCGTTCGAGCAGCGCCAGCCAACCGCGGACGATCCGGTACAGGAACCAGACCGACACCAGCACCCAGGCGATCCAGCCGGGGAGAAACAGCAGCAGCCAGAGCGGGATCGTGACGACATAGAGGATGCCCGCCCAGACCACACTCCGAATGCGCCATCTGAAATGCGACTCTTGCCAGGTGCCGCGCGCATCGCCAGATTTCACGAGGTCGAGGATGAACGCGACCAGCAGCAGCGCGATGCTTGCCTGCACGCCGGGCAGGACCGCACCGATCGCGACGACCGTGTGCAGCGCGTAGCTGATGTGGCCCACGGTTTGCAGCGACGCCTCGCGCGCCATCGACGGCGCGCCCGCGGTGTTGTCGATGTAGTCGTTCACAGGCGCTCCGCGTTGCTCTCGCCGTCGCGCGCCTGGAGCTTGCGTGCAGCGAATTCCTCCAGCCCCGACAGGCCCTCGCGCCGGTCGAGCTCGGCGAGCACGTCGCTCGGCGCGAGCCCGTGGGCCGAGAGGGCGAGCATCGAATGAAACCAGAGATCGGCCATTTCGGCGACGATTCTGACGCGGTCGCCGTCCTTGCACGCCATGACCACTTCGGTCGCCTCCTCGCCGATCTTCTTCAGGATGGCGTCACCCCCCTTGTCGAAGAGGCGCGCGACGTAGCTGTGCGCCGGGTCGCCGCCCCGGCGCGATTCGATCACGGCGGCGAGCCGGGCGAGCGTGTCCCCACCCGCGGCGCTGGCGGTCGACGTGCTCATCGGTAGATCCGCTCCGGGTCCTTCAGCACCGGCTCGACCTCCTGCCACTGCCCGTCGCGCAAGGCCTTGAAGAAGCACGAATGCCGACCGGTGTGGCAGGCGATGCCCGGCGTGTCGGGCGCCGCACCGAGTTGCTCGACCTTGAGCAGCACGACGTCGTTGTCGCAGTCGAGGCGCAGATCGCGGACGCGCTGGATGTGGCCGCTTTCCTCGCCCTTGTGCCACAGGCGCTGGCGCGACCGGCTGAAATAGACGGCCTCGCCGAGCTCGACGGTGCGCGCCAGCGCTTCGCGGTTCATGAACGCGAACATCAGGACGTCGTTGCTGCCGACCTCCTGCGCAATCGCCGGGACGAGGCCCTCGGCGTCCCATTTCACCTGATCCAGAAAACTCATGAAAGCCCCTCGACCGAGAGATTGGGGGCCGGCTTGGGGGCAGCCCGGCGCTCGGCCCGCTCGGGATTTGATCCAAGATTTCTCATGATGCGAGTGTAGTGGCGCCTTCGTAGCCACGTTCCTCGGCAAACCAGCCGAGGACCGGCAAGGTGCCGGGCAGCACGGGTGCCACGGTGACAGGCAGGGTCTGCCAGGACATGGTCTGCGCCTCGCGCATCTCGAAGTCGCCCGCCCACTCGAAGATCTTGCAGAAGTGCAGGCGCACCCTTGCGTGGGGATAGTCGAAGGTATCGACCCGCCACGGGTGCACCGCGCCGACCTCGATGCCGATCTCCTCGATCAGCTCGCGGCGCAGCGCCGCCTCGACCGACTCGCCCGCTTCGAGCTTGCCGCCCGGAAATTCCCAATAGCCCGCGTAGACCTTTCCCGCCGGCCGCGACGTCAGCAGAAAGCGCCCTTCGGCGTCGATCAGCACGCCGACCGCGACATCGACTGCCGCGTCGCCTGACTCCGGCGGGGGCCGTGCCGTCATGCCGGGTGGCTTCCGGCGTAGTCTTTCGCGAACTGGTACGCGACGCGGCCGGAACGCGAGCCCCGCTCGAGGGCCCAGACGAGGCTCGGCTGGCGCGCCGCGGCGATCGCAGCGTCGTCGACGCCGAAGCCGCGCAGCCACTGCGCGACGATCGCGAGGTATTCGTCCTGGCTGAACGGGTAGAAGCTGATCCAGAGGCCGAAGCGCTCGGAGAGCGAGATCTTCTCCTCGATGACCTCGCCGGGATGCACCTCGCCGTTCTCAAGGTGCTTGTAGCTGAGGTTGTCCGCCATGTACTCGGGCAGCAGATGGCGACGGTTGCTGGTCGCGTAGATCAGGACGTTGTCGGAGGCCTGCGCCACCGACCCGTCGAGGATCGACTTGAGCGCCTTGTAGCCCGCCTCGCCTTCGTCGAAGCTCAGGTCGTCGCAGAAGACGACGAAGCGCTCCGGCCGCTCGGCGACGATGTCGACGATGTCGGGCAGGTCCACCAGATCGGCCTTGTCGACCTCGATCAGGCGGAGGCCTTGGCCCGCGAACTCGTTCAGGCACGCCTTGATGAGCGAGCTCTTGCCGGTGCCCCGCGCGCCGGTCAGCAGCACGTTGTTGGCGGCGCGCCCGGCGACGAACTGTTCGGTGTTGCGCAGCAGGCGCTCCTTCTGCGGCCCGACTTCGACGAGCGAGT
>CAZZWY010000404.1:0-4412 GCA_964657785.1 uncultured Acetobacteraceae bacterium | reverse complement strand
GGATCGACCGCTGCGTCCTCGTCGCCCATTCGCTGGGTGCGTTGATGGGCGCGGCCTACGCGGCCGGCCGCGGTGCCGGCGTGGTGCAGAGGCTGGTGCTGATCAGCCCGGCGCGCGGCTACGGCGCGAAAGGTCACGAGGCCGATCGCCGCCGGGTGCTTGCGGGCCGCGAGAGTAGCCTGCAGGAGCGCGGCATCGCCGGCATGGCCGAGGAGTCGTCGCGGCGGCTGTTGAGCGCCGCCGCCGGCCCATCTGCCCGCGAATGGGTTCGGTGGAATGCGGCACGGCTCGATCCTGCTGGGTATCTGCAGGCCGTGCGCATGCTGTGCGGCGACGACATCGAGCGCCATGCCCCGCTGGCCATGCCCGTCGAAGTGCATGTCGGCGACGCCGACGGGGTGACCCCTCCGGACGCCTGCCGCGATGTCGCCCGGGTCTTCGGCGCGCCCTTCCTTCTGATTCCGCGAGCCGGCCATGCGAGCCCGGTGGAGCAACCGGCCACGGTGGCGTGTCGGCTGGCGAGCGCCGCAGACCCCTTCCCGGAGACAAGCGACATGAAAGACAACGCCAACGACGCGGGCGGCGAAGACAGGTACATCGTCCCCGCCCTGGAGCGCGGCTTGAAGCTTCTCGGCGAATTCAGCCACGACGACCGCCGCCTGGGTCCGCCGGAATTGGCGCGCCGCCTGGGCCTGCCGCGGTCCACCGTGTTCCGCCTGCTCGCGACGCTCGAGAGCATGGGCTTCATCGAGCGCGCCGGCACCGGCGGCGACTACCAGCTCGGCATGGCGGTCTTGCGCCTCGGCTTCGAGTACCTCGCCTCGCTCGAACTCACGCAGCTCGGCCAGCCCCTGCTCGAACGGCTGTGCGGAGAGATTCGCTACCCCTGCAACCTCGTGGTGCGCGACGGCCGCTCGATCGTCTACGTCGCCAAGGTGACGCCGCCCACGCCGCTGTCGAGTTCGGTGCGGGTCGGCACCCGGTTGCCGGCCCATGCGACGGTGCTCGGCCGCATCCTGCTCGAGGACCTGGCGCTCGACGACCTGCGCCGCCTGTACCCGGAAGAGCACCTGGAATCGTTCTCGCCGAACACGCCCAAGACCGTGATCGAGCTTTTCGACATGGTCGAGGTCGATCGCCAGCGCGGTTACGTGCTCGGTGAGGGTTTCTTCGAGGCCAGCATCTCGACCGTCGCCGCGCCGGTGCGCGACCACACCCAGCGCATCGTCGCCGCGCTCGGCGCCACCATTTCCTCGGCCCAGGTGCAGGGCGTCGAAGAACTGGTCCGACGCGTGCGCGGCACGGCCGACGAGCTGTCCCGGCTGCTGAACTACAACCCGCGTGCCGGCAGCGCGCCCAACGTCGTCTCGCTGCGCAGCCGGTAGGACGCCATGGCCCCTTTCGATCTCTCCGGCCGCACGGCGGTCGTCACCGGCGGCTCCTCGGGCATCGGCCTCGCGACCGTCGACCTTTTACTGCGCCAAGGTGCCGCGGTCGCGTTCTGCGGCCGCGACGAGCAGCGACTGCGGCAGGCCGAGGCCGGCTTGCGCGAACGCCACCCGGCAGCGCGTCTGCTCGCCGAGGCCTGCGACGTGCTCGAGCCGGATTCGGTGGCTGATTTCGCCGTAGCGAGCGCCGAGGTGCTGGGCGAGGCCTCCATCCTCGTCAACAACGCCGGCCAGGGCCGGATCTCGACATTCGCCAGCACCACCGACGCCGACTGGACCGACGAGCTGCACCTGAAGTTCTTCTCGGTCATCCGGCCGACGCGCGCCTTCTTGCCGCAGCTCGAGGCCCAGGCCCAAGCGCACGGCGACGCTGCGATCGTCTGCGTCAATTCGTTGTTGGCCGCGCAGCCCGAGCCGCACATGGTCGCGACCTCGGCGGCGCGGGCCGGCGTGAAGAACCTGGTGCGCTCGCTGGCCACCGAGTTCGCGCCGAGGCGGGTCCGGGTCAACGCCATCCTGCTCGGGTTGGTCGAGTCGGGCCAGTGGCGGCGCCGCTTCGATGCCCGGGACGACAAGTCGCTCGACTGGCCGGCCTGGACCCGGCAACTGGCGCAGCAAAAGCACATCCAGCTCGGCCGCCTCGGCCGGCCCGAGGAGGCGGCACAGGCCATCTTCTTCCTCGCTTCGCCCATGTCGTCGTACACGACCGGCAGCCACATCGACGTATCCGGAGGTCATTCCCACCATGCCTGAGACAACCCAAGTCACCGTCGGCGCCGCGATCGCGGCCTTCCTCGAGCAATGCGGCGTCGAGGCGGCCTTCGGAGTGATCTCGATCCACAACATGCCGATCCTCGACGCCTTCGCCGAGCGCGGCAGGATCCGCTTCGTGATGGCCCGCGGCGAGGCCGGCGGCGCCGGGATGGCCGACGCCTACGCCCGCACCACCAATACTTTGGGCGTGTGCCTCACCAGCACCGGCACGGCTGCCGGCAACGCCGCCGGCGCCCTGGTCGAGGCACTGACCGCAGGCACGCCGCTGCTGCACCTGACCGGACAGATCGAGACCCAGTACCTGGACCGGAACCTTTCCTACATCCACGAGGCGCCAAATCAGCTCGCGATGCTCGAGGCCGTCTCCAAGGCCGCCTTCCGCGTGCGCAGCGTCGAGACCGCGCTCAGCACCGTCAAGCTCGCCGTGCAGACCGCGCTGACCGCGCCCACCGGGCCAGTGAGCGTGGAGATCCCGATCGACATCCAGGCCGCGCTGATCGACGCGCCCGTGGACCTGAAGCCGGCACCGATCGCGCCGCGCGTGCCCGCCGCGGACGCGCTCGACGAACTCGCCGCGAGGCTGTCCACGGCCCGCCGTCCTCTGCTCTGGCTTGGCGGCGGAGCGCGCCGGGCCGGCAAGGCCGTTGCGCGCCTGATGGCAATGGGGATTGGCGTCGTCACGAGCACCCAGGGCCGCGGCATCGTGCCCGAGGACCACCCGCAATCGCTCGGGGCCTACAACCTGCAAAAGCCGATCGAGAACTTCTATCAGACGTGCGACGCGATGCTCGTGGTCGGTTCGCGCCTGCGCGGCAACGAGACCCTCAAGTACGAACTCAAGCTGCCGCAGCCGCTGCTGCGCATCGACACCGATTCCTCGGCCGAGGGACGCTGCTACCGGAGCGACTATTTCGTCAGTGGCGACGCGTCCCTGGCACTCGAAGGCCTTGCCGATCGCCTCGAAGGCCGCATCCGGGTCGATCCCGCCTTCGCCGCGGACCTGGACGCGGCACGCCGGAAGGCCGAGGCCACGCTGCTCGACGGTCTCGGCCCCTATGCCGACCTCGTCGCCCAGCTGCAGGCCGCGGCCGGCCGCCGATTCAACTGGGTTCGCGACGTGACCGTCTCCAACAGCACCTGGGGCAACCGGCAGCTGAAAATCTTCGAAGCCACGGCCGGCGTGCATGCCCTGGGCGGCGGCATCGGCCAGGGCCTGGCGATGGCGGTCGGCGCCGCGGTGGGTGCGGCGGTGACGGGTTCGGGCCGCAAGACGTACTGCCTCTGCGGCGACGGCGGCTTCATCCTCAACCTCGGCGAGCTTGCGACCGCGGTGCAGGAAAAGGCCGACATCGTCTTCGTGCTCATGAACGACCAGCGTTACGGCGTGATCCAGAACATCCAGGACGCGCAGTACGGCGGCCGTCGGGTCTATGTCGATCTGCACACGCCGGACTATGCCCAGCTGTGCGCGTCGATGTCGCTCGGCCATGTACGGGTTGCCGACATGAAGGAGCTTTCCGCCGCGCTCGACAAGGCCACGGGCGTGCAGGGTCCGTTCATCCTCGAGATCGACATGCGCGCCATCGGCAGCTTCAAGACGGCCTTCGCCGGGCCGCCGACCAAGGCGCCGACGACCGCGGCGGCCTGAGATGCTTTCCGTGTGCATGGTGGGCTGCGGCGCGATCGGCTCGGGCGTGCTCGCGTCGCTGAGCGGCGATCCTGCCATCCGGGTGACGACGGTGCTGGTGTCGCCGCGGAGCCAGGCGAAGGCCCGGACCGTGCTGGAACGCTGGGCACCGAAAGCCCGGCTCGCCGACAGCCTCGGCGACGAGCGACCCGACGTGCTGGTGGAATGCGCCGGCCATGCCGCCGTCGAGCAGCACGTGCTGCCGGCGCTTGCCCGCGGCGTCCCCTGCCTCGTCGCCTCGATCGGCGCGCTTGCCGACACCGCGCTGGCGACCCGGATCGAGGCCGCGGCCCGCGAGGGCGGCACGCAGGTGCAACTGCTCTCGGGAGCGATCGGCGGCATCGATGCGCTCGCGGCTGCCAGCGTGGGCGGGCTCGACTCGGTCGTCTACACGGGTCGGAAGCCGCCCGCGGCCTGGAAGGGCACGCCGGCGGAGGCCGCCTGCGACCTCGACGCCCTGGCGGCCGCGTTCATGATCTTCTCGGGCAGTGCCGCCGAGGCCG
>CAZZWY010000403.1:0-4443 GCA_964657785.1 uncultured Acetobacteraceae bacterium | reverse complement strand
GGACTTCTGCCAGAAGTGCCACGGCATCGACATGGTCTCGCCCGGGCCGCCGTTCTTCGACTTGCGCACCTTCCCGCACGACGACAAGCCGCGCTTCGTCGAATCGGTGACCAAAGGCAAGCGGGCGATGCCGGCGTGGGGTTCGATCATCCCGGCCAGCGACGTGCAGTCCCTCTGGGCGTACGTGTCGTCGTATCAGGCGCACTGATCGGCGGCACTGGTCGGCAGCACCGACCTGCCCGCGCCGCGTCCGCCCCGCCGGCATCGTCCCCGGCCTGCCCGGCGTGCCCGGCGCGCGAGAACCGTACCACCCCGGTGCGCGCACCTGGGCACAGCGCTTGCCCCGTGCAGGAGCCGCCGCAGCCGCGCGCGGCCACCTCCTGTCACGAAAGGCACCATGCACACGTCGAACGCGGTCTCGTTGTCGAGAGATGAGGCGCCCGGCGACTCGATGAGCGGCGGCAGCCCTACCGCCTACGCGTCGTCCGAGCTGCGCGACGGCGCCGACAGGCAGCGAACGATCGACCCGTCTTGCGCGGTCGCCTTCATCATGTCGCACAACCAATGGATCCCGAGCTCGACCTGGACGCAGTCGATGGGCACGGTGCGGGTTCGCCGCCTCTCCCCGGCGATCAAGCTGCACCAGTTCATTCACGCCGGCCCGACGAAGCCCGAATTCCTCTGAGGACGACCACGACCATGGCGAAGCATTCGTTCAAGGAAATCTGGGAGCTGACCAAGACCGCCGCGAGTGCCTGGAGCAACGACTACGCCCCCAGCATGGGCGCGGCGCTTTCCTACTACACGGTGTTCTCGCTCGCGCCGCTGATCCTGATCGTCGTCTCGATCGCCGGTCTCGTCTTCGGCAAGGAAGCGGCCCAGGGCGCGCTCTTCGCGCAGCTGAGCAGCATGATGGGGACGGACGCCGCCGCCGCGATCGAAGGGTTGCTCGCCAGTGTCAACAAGCCGTCGCAGGGCGCCGTCGGCACGGTCGTCGGCATCGCGGTGTTGTTGCTGGGGGCGACGACGGTCTTCGGCGAACTGCAGGACGCGCTTGACCGCATTTGGCGCGCGCCGGCTCGAAAGGATGCGAGCGGGCTCTGGACGCTGCTGCGAACGCGCTTCCTCTCGTTCGGCATGATCCTCGGCATCGCCTTCCTGCTGATGGTGTCGCTCGTCGTCAGCACGGCGGTATCGGCGCTCGGCAAATGGTGGAGCCCGGTCTTCGGCGACTGGGAGGTGCTCGCCCACGCGGTCACCTTCCTCATCGGCTTCGGCCTCACCACCGTCGTCTTCGCGATGATCTACAAGCTGATGCCGCGGGTGAGCGTGCGCTGGTACGACGTCTGGATCGGCGCGGGGGTGACCTCGCTGCTGTTCTCGATCGGCCGCTTCCTGATCGGCCTCTACATCGGCAAGAGCGGCGTCGCCTCGGGCTTCGGCGCGGCCGGCTCGCTGATCGTGGTGTTCGTCTGGGTCTACTACTCCGCGCAGATCTTTCTGATGGGCGCCGAGTTCACCTGGGTCTACGCCCGCACCTTCGGCTCGATGAAGCACCTGCCGGCCGAGGTCGCGACACCGCCTGCCGACGACATTCCCACCCGCTCCGAAGCGGGCCCGCCGCCATCGCCGCAGGTTGCCGAGAACGACGTCGGCGCGACCCCGTCGGCCGTGCTGCCGACGGCGCGTCCCGTGAGCTGGACGCTCCTCGGCACCGGGCTCGTCGCCGGGCTCGCGCTCGGCGGCGTGGCGCTGCGGCTGCTTCGCTGAGCGGGCTTCGCCGCGACGCCGGCCTGGGCACGGGAATTCCCGAAGTGCATTCACGCCGTGCCCGCCTAGATTCGGCCGGATGATTTCATCGACCGCGGCCGTGCCGCGCCCGACCGCGCGCGCCGGCAGCGACGCTGCGGCCTTCGACCTCGCCGACCTCCCCGACAGCTTCTACGCCGATCCCTACCCGGTGTACCGGATGCTGCGCGAGCAGGATCCGGTCAAGCGACTGCCCGGCGGCGGCTACCTGCTGACGCGTCACGCCGATTGCGAGTTCGTCTACAAGGACCCGAAGCGCTTCAGCTCGGACAAGAAGCTCGAGTTCCGCACCAAATACGGCGCCTCGCCGCTCTATGAGCACCACACGAGCAGCCTCGTCTTCAACGATCCGCCGCTGCACACTCGCGTCCGCCGGCTGATCGCGGGCGCACTCACCCCAAGGGCCATCGCCGCGATGGAGCCGGGCCTCGCCGCCCGCATCGACACCCTGCTCGACGCGATGGCCGACGCGCCCGAAGTCGATCTGATCGGCGATTTCGCCTCGGCCATCCCGATCGAGGTCATCGGCAACCTGCTGGCCGTGCCGGCTGCGGAGCGCGGCCCGCTGCGCGACTGGTCGCTCGCCATCCTCGGTGCGCTCGAGCCGGTCGTGACGCCGGCCGCCTTCGAACGCGGCAACCTCGCCGTGCGCGACTTCAGCGCCTGCCTCGCGCGGCTGATCGCGGACCGGCGCGCCCATCCCGGCGACCCGGCGCACGACGTGCTGACGCGGCTGATCCAGGGCGAGGACGCGGGCGAACGGCTGACGCCGCGCGAGCTGGTGCACAACTGCATCTTCCTGCTCAACGCCGGTCACGAGACGACGACCAACCTCATCGGCAACGGCCTGGTCCTGCTCGCGCAACACCCTGCCGAGCGGGCCCGGCTCATCGACGAGCCGCGGCTCGTCAAGTCGGCGGTCGAGGAGGTGCTCCGCTTCGAGAGCTCGAACCAGCTCGGCAACCGCATGACGACCGAGGCGGTCGAGGTGGGCGGCGTGCGACTGCCCGCGGCGACCTCGGTCACGCTCGGCATCGGCGCGGCGAATCGCGACCCGGCGCAGTTCGAGGACCCCGAGCGCTTCGATGTCGGCCGCACGCCGAATCGCCACCTCGCCTTCGGCAGCGGCATCCATGTCTGCGTCGGCAACACGCTGGCGCGGCTCGAGGGCACGCTCGCGCTCTCCCGCTTCATCGCTCGCTTCCCACGGTACCGGCTCGCGGCCCAGCCGGTGCGCGGCCGCCGGGCGCGGTTCCGCGGTTTCGAACGAGTGCCCTGCCGACTCGAATCCTGAGCAACCTGCGCCCCGGCGCATCCCCGGACTTGCCCACCATGACCGTCTCGCCTCGTGCGCTTCGCACTTTCACCGTCGCTGCGCTCGTCGCCCTCGTCCTGCTGCCAGCGCAGGCGCAGATCCGCATCGGCGTCACCTTGTCGACCACCGGCCCGGCGGTCTCCCTCGGCATCCCGGAAAAGAACACGGTCGGGCTGCTTCCGAAGTCGATCGCCGGTCAGACGGTCGAATACACCGTGCTCGACGATGCGAGCGACACCAGCGCGGCGGTCGTCAACACGCGGCGCCTGATCAGCGAGAACAAGGTCGACGCGATCATCGGCTCGACGACCACGCCGAACACGCTCGCGATGATCGACCTGGCCGCGGAGGGCGAGACGCCGGTGATCTCGCTCGCGTCCTCGGCCCGCATCATCGAGCCGATGAGCCCGAAAAAGGCCTGGATGTTCAAGACGCCGCAGACCGACACGATGATGGTGCTCGCCATCCTCGAGCATGCGGCGTCGAAGGGACTGCACACCCTGGGCTACATCGGCTTCAGCGACGCGCTCGGCGAGGCCTTCCACGCCGAGTTCGAGAAGTTCGCCGAGGCGCGCAAGATCCGCATCGTCGCGAGCGAACGCTATACGCCGCGCGACACCAGCGTCACCGCACAGATCCTGAAGGTGCTCGCCGCCCAGCCCGAGATGGTCGTCATCGGCGCCTCCGGCACGCCGGCGCTGCTGCCCGCGCGGGCGCTCGTCGAGCGCGGCTACCGCGGCAGCGTCTACTTCAACCACGGCGTCGCCAATCCGGATTTCCTGCGCGTCGGCGGCAAGGACATCGACGGCATGTTCGTGCCGACCAGCCCGGTCGTCGTCGCCGCCGCCCTGCCAAAGGACCATCCCGCGAAGGCCCAGGCGCTCGACTACGTGAAGCGCTACGAAGCCGTCTTCGGTCCCGGCAGCGTGTCGGCCTTCGGTGCCTACACCTGGGACGCCGGACTGCTGCTCGCCGACGCGGTGCCGCGGGCGCTCAAGTCGGGCAAGCCCGGCACGCGCGAATTCCGCGTCGCGCTGCGCCAGGCGCTCGAGGACGTGCGCGAGCTGCGCGTGTCCAACGGTGTCGTCAACATGTCGAAGAACGACCACCTCGGGCTCGACCAGCGGGCCCGGGTCATCGTCAAGGTGGCGAGCGGAGGCTGGCAGCTGCAGTAGCCCTCCCCTCGGGCCGGCGAGGGCCGGCCGCGTCCGAGGCCGTCGACCGGCTTACTTGGCGAGGGTGTCGGGGGACTTTGCGCCGGCCGCCTTGGCCTTCTTGTCGTGCATCGCCGCCTTGGCGCTGTGCATCTTGGCCTTGGC
>CAZZWY010000402.1:0-4470 GCA_964657785.1 uncultured Acetobacteraceae bacterium | reverse complement strand
GCGCGGCCGCGCCTTCGCCCTTATCGGCAACGGGGCGGAGGAATGAAGGCGGGTGGCCGGCCGGGCCCGGCGCGACCAGGCCTCAAGCGAGACGCACGCAGTCGACGAAGTAGGCGTGCGTTCCGGCGTCGCCGTCCGATTCGACGAGGCCGTGAACGTCGGTGTCGAAGCCGGGGAAGGTCGAATTGAATTCCCGCGTGAACTTCAGATAGTCGACGATCCGGCGGTTGAAGCGCTCGCCCGGGATCAGCAGCGGAATGCCCGGCGGATAAGGCGTCAGCAACGAGGTCGTGATGCGGCCTTCGAGGTCGTCGATCGAGACGCGTTCGGTCTTCCTGTGCGCGATGTGGGCGAAGGCGTCGCTCGGCTTCATCGCCGGCTGCAGGTCGGAGATGTACATGTCGGTCGTGAGCCGGGCGATGTCGCCCTTCGCGTACATCTCGTGGATCGCCTGGGAGAGATCGCGCAGGCCCATGCGCTCGTAGCGGGGATGCGCGGCACAGAATTCCGGCAGGATGCGCCAGAGCGGGTGGTTGCGGTCGTAATCGTCCTTGAACTGCTGCAGCGCCGTCAGCAGCGTGTTCCAGCGGCCCTTGGTGATGCCGATCGTGAACATGATGAAGAACGAGTAGAGACCGGTCTTCTCGACGATCACGCCGTGCTCGGCGAGAAATTTGGTGACGATCGCCGCCGGGATGCCGGTCTTCGCGAACTTGCCGCTCATGTCGAGGCCGGGCGTGATGATGGTGCTCTTGATCGGGTCGAGCAGGTTGAAGCCCTCGGCGAGATCGCCGAAGCCGTGCCATTTTGCGCCGGCCTTGAGCACCCAGTCGGCACTCTTGCCGATGCCGTGGGAGGCGAACTTGTCGGGGCCCCAGACCTTGAACCACCAGTCCTTGCCGTACTCGGCGTCGACCTTCTTCATCGCACGGCGGAAGTCGAGGGCTTCGGAGATGCTTTCCTCGACGAGCGCCGGCCCGCCCGGCGCCTCCATCATCGCCGCGGCCACGTCGCAGCTCGCGATGATCGCGTACTGCGGGCTGGTCGAGCTGTGCATCAGGTACGCCTCGTTGAAGAGGTGACGGTCGAGCTTTCGGGTCTGCGAGTCCTGCACCAGCACCTGCGACGCCTGGCTGATGCCGGCGAGCAGCTTGTGGGTCGACTGGGTCGCGAAGACAAGCTGCGCCGACGGCCGCTGGCGCTTCTTGCCCATCGCGTGGAACGTGCCGTAGAACTCGTGAAAGGCGGCGTGCGGCAGCCAGGCTTCGTCGAAATGCAGGGTGTCGATGTAGCCGTCGAGGGCGTGCTTGATCGTCTCGGTGTTGTAGAGCACGCCGTCGTAGGTGCTCTGGGTCAGGGTGAGGATGCGCGGCTTGACGCTTTTCGCGTCGACGCCTTGAAGGAGCGGATGGGCCGCGATCTTCTTCTGGATCGCCTCGACCGAAAACTCCGATTGCGGAATCGGGCCGATGATGCCGTACTGGTTGCGCGTCGGCCGCAGGAAGACCGGCACGGCGCCGGTCATGACGATCGCGTGCAGGATCGAGACGTGGCAGTTGCGGTCGACGACCACCACGTCGCCGGGTGCCACCGCATGGTGCCAGACCATCTTGTTCGAGGTCGACGTGCCGTTGGTGACGAAGAAGCAGTGGTCGGCGTTGAAGATGCGCGCGGCGTTCCTCTCGCTCTGCGCGATCGGGCCGGTGTGGTCGAGCAGCTGGCCGAGTTCGTCGACCGAATTGCAGACGTCGGCGCGCAGCATGTTCTCGCCGAAGAACTGGTGGAACATCCGGCCGACCGGGCTCTTCAGGAAGGCGACGCCGCCGGAGTGCCCGGGGCAGTGCCACGAGTAGGAGCCGTCCTGCGCGTAGTCGACGAGGGCACGGAAGAACGGCGGCGCGAGACCGTCCATGTAGCTGCGCGCTTCGCGGATGATGTGGCGCGCGACGAACTCCGGCGTGTCCTCGAACATGTGGATGAAGCCGTGGAGTTCGCGCAGGATGTCGTTCGGCAGGTGCTGCGAGGTGCGCGTCTCGCCGTAGAGGTAGATCGGGATCTCGGCATTCTTGAAGCGGATCTCCTCGATGAACTTGCGCAGCATCAGCACCGCCGGGTCGAGATCCGGGCCGCCGGCGAACTCCTCGTCGTCGATCGACAGGATGAAGGCACTGGCGCGGCTTTGTTGCTGGGCGAACTGACTCAGATCGCCGTAGCTCGTCGTGCCGATGACCTCGAAGCCCTCCTTCACGATCGCGTCGGCGAGCGCCCGGATGCCGAGCCCGGAGCTGTTCTCCGAGCGATAGTCTTCGTCGATGATGACGATGGGGAAGTTGAAGCGCAGCATGGGCGGGGGCCTGGGAGGGACGGCAAGGGGCGCAGTTTAGGTCGCTTCGATGACGCGCCTGCACGGGCCCTGGGGCGGGCGGCGATACACTCGTGGCATGGTCCTCGGGCGCAGCTACCACCATTGCAAATCATGCGGCGCCGCGGCGATCTACGCCATGCCGCCCGGCGACAACCGCGAGCGCGCCACCTGCACCGCGTGCGGCACGGTGTTCTACGAGAATCCGATCAACGTCGTCGGCACCGTCCCGATCTGGGAAGACAAGGTGCTGCTCTGCCGCCGCAACATCGAGCCGCGCCACGGCTTCTGGACCTTGCCGGCGGGCTTCATGGAGCTCGGCGAGACGGTCGCGGAGGGGGCGGCGCGCGAGACGGTCGAAGAGGCCGGTGCGCACTTCGAGCTCGGCGCGCTGTTCACCGTGCTCAACGTGGTGCGGGTCGGGCAGATCCACCTGTTCCACCGGGCCCGGCTGCTCGACACCGTTTTCGAACCGGGGCCGGAGACGATCGAGGCGCAGCTTTTCGCCGAACACGAGGTGCCGTGGGACGAGCTCGCCTTTCGCACCGTGCGCGAAACGCTTCGCCACTACTTCGCCGACCGCAAGGCCGGCCGCTTCGACGTGCATGTCGGCGATCTGAGCTGACGCGCACGCGGCCTGCGGGAATGGCCTTCACCGCAGCTCGACGCGGCCGTAACCGCTAAGGTGGAGCGTCATTCCCAGGCAATCCATGAACAACTCGGCGCTCATCGTCGGCGTCAGCGGCCTGACCGGTGGCTCGCTCGCCCACGAACTCGTCACCCGCGGGACGACCGTCTACGGCCTCTCGCGCGGCCGGACGCCGACGCCCGCCGGCGTGACACCGCTGTCGGCGGACCTGACCGACCGCACGGCCCTTCGCGCGGCGCTCGAGGGCATCGAGGTGTCGAAGGTCTTCTTCACTGCCTGGTCGCGCCAAGCGAACGAGCGCGAGAACATCCGCGTCAACGGCGCGATCGTGAGCAACGTGCTCGACGCCGTCGGCCCCGGCCTCGCGGGCGGCCACGCGGCGCTCGTCACCGGGCTCAAGCACTACCTCGGGCCGTTCGAGGCCTACGCCACCGGCAACGTGCCGACGACGCCGTTCCGAGAAGAGCAGGGGCGCCAGCCGGTCGACAACTTCTACTACGAGCAGGAAGACCGGCTGTTCGACGCCGCCGAGCGCCACCGCTTCAGCTGGAGCGTGCACCGGCCGCACACGGTCATCGGCTTCGCGATCGGCAACGCGATGAACATGGGCGTGACGCTCGCCGTCTACGCGACGCTCTGCCGCGAAACCGGCCAGCCTTTCGTCTTCCCCGGCTCGCCGGCGCAGTGGGACGGCCTGACCGACATGACTGACGCCCGGCTGCTCGCCCGCCACCTCGTCTGGGCCTCGGGCAGCGCATCGGCCAGGAACGAGGACTTCAACGTCGTCAACGGCGACGTGTTCCGTTGGCAGTGGCTGTGGCCGCGCCTCGCCGCCCACTTCGGCATCGAGCCGGCGCCTTTCGACGGCACGGTGCGGCCGCTCGAGGGCCGGATGCAGGACGCGGCCGGCACCTGGGCCGAACTGGCCGGCCGCCACGACCTGCGCGAGCCCCGGCTCGAAGCGCTCGCGTCCTGGTGGCACACCGACGCCGACCTCGGCCGGCCGATGGAGGTGCTCGCCGACATGACGAAGAGCCGCAAGGCCGGCTTTCTCGACTACCAGAGCACGCCGGATGCGTTCTTCGACCTGTTTCAGCGGCTGCAAGCCGAGCGGATCATCCCGGCGCTTCAGAAGAATTGAGTCGAGCGGACGAGGGATCAGCCGACGATCAGGCGCCTTGTCCGCCGTGCCAGTCGCACTGATGATCACGGTGCGTCTGCAGGTAGGCACCGTCGCCGTAGAAGCGGTCGTAGAAGTCCAGGTCGATGTGCTGCGCCTGGGTGTAGGTCGCGATGCCGACCGTCGGGATGGTGCCCGGGAATTTGCCGTGGCTGTCGTAGACGTCCTGCGCCACCGAGCCAAGATAGTCAAGAAAGGCCTGCGACGGCCGTTCAACGGCGCCCTTGACGGCAGCGGCGTCGCGATACGGCCCGGGCCGGCCGACGGTGTGGTTGCCGC
>CAZZWY010000401.1:0-4493 GCA_964657785.1 uncultured Acetobacteraceae bacterium | reverse complement strand
TGGAGAATCCACGTTTCCTGCCGAAGGTCATCGAGATCCGCTGCGATGCGGTCGACCGCGCCAGCGCCATCGCCGAAGAGGTCCGCATCGTGCTGGACGAGCTGAGCGGCGGCGACTCGGCGGCATCGGAAATCCGCTACGAGGCCAAGGCGGGAAGCGCACCGCTGCTGCGCCACGTCCTGGATCACGTGCCCGCCGTGCCGGGGGAAACG
Source organism: uncultured Acetobacteraceae bacterium (assembly GCA_964657785.1). Taxonomy (GTDB): domain Bacteria; phylum Pseudomonadota; class Gammaproteobacteria; order Burkholderiales; family Burkholderiaceae_C; genus LMDS01. The sequence continues at coordinate 4,281 of CAZZWY010000401.1, read as the reverse complement.
CGATCTCTCGGCTTGCCGCTCAAGCAGCACGGCGTCTATCTCGTCACCGGCGGGCTGGGCGGACTCGGATTCATCGTCGCGAACTACCTGGCGAAGGACTTCCAGGCGAAGCTGGTGCTGGTGGGCCGCTCGGCGCGCGACGCCGACGCCGCCAAGATCGCGGCGCTGGAAGCACACGGCGCCGAGACGCTCCATCTGCGCGGCAACGTCGCGAGCCTGCCCGACATGCAGTCCGTCGTGCGCCGAGCCAAGGCGAGGTTCGGCCGCATCGACGGGGTGATCCACAGCGCCGGCAGCCTGCAGGACGCGTACATCCTGAAGAAGACCCGCGCGGAGCTCATCGCGGTGCTGGAGCCGAAGGTGCAGGGCGCGAGGGTGCTGGATCGTGCGACCTGCAAGGAGGCGCTGGACGTGTTCGTCCTCTTCTCGTCGTTGGCCGGCGCACTCGGCAATCCCGGCCAGGGCGACTACGCCTATGCCAACCGCTTTCTCGATGCGTTCGCCGAGGCGCGCGAGCAGGCGAGGGCGTCGGGTCAGCGCCGCGGCCGCACGCTCTCGATCGATTGGCCATACTGGGAAGAGGGCGGCATGTCGCTGCCGCGCGAGGTGATCGCGGCGATCACCCGGAACACGGGCATTCACCCGCTTCCCACCGACGAGGGCCTCCGCTTGCTGGAGGACCTGCTGCGCTCCGGATGGACGCAGGCCCTCGCGCTGTACGGCGACCCGTCCAGGCTCGCGCTCGGCCTGGGCGGCAGGCCGGCGCCGGCGCGCGTGAGCGGGCCCGTGGCCCCCGCGAACGGCGATCCCGCCACCCTCCGAGCGCGCGCCGAAACCTATCTGAAGCAGGTGCTCGGCGCCGAAATCCGGCTCGACCCCGAGCGCATCGATGCACGCGAGCGGTTCGATGCCTTCGGTATCGATTCGATCATGGTCGGGAACCTCAACGAGCGCCTCTCGCGGGACCTGGGCGACTTGCCGAAGACCCTGTTCTACGAGCACGAGACCCTCGTCGACCTCGCCCGATACCTGGCGAACGAACTGCCGCAGGCCTTGGCGAGCTTGCTCGATGCGAGCGAGGCGCCCGCCGCCGCGGACGAGCCGACGCCGTCGCGCAGCGCCCGGAGATCACGGCGCAGGAGCCGATCGCCATCATCGGCGTGCACGGCTACTACCCGCAAGCGCAGGACCTCGATGCGTACTGGTGCAACCTTCAGCGGGGCGTCGACGTCGTCGGCGCCGTGCCCGCGGCCCGCTGGGACGCCGAGCAGTTCTACGACGCCGACCCGGACCAGGCCGGCGCGGGCAAGATCTACTGCAGGTCGGGCGCCTTCCTCGAGGACGTCGACCGCTTCGACGCGGCCTTCTTCAACATCGACGCGCGGGAGGCGCGCGCGATCGACCCGCAGGAAAGACTCTTCCTGCAGTCGGTGTGGTCGGCGGTCGAGGACGCCGGCTACACGCGCGAGAGCCTGAGGCGCAGGCATCCGAAGGGGCGCAGCGCCGACGTCGGCGTCTTCGTCGGCGTGACGACGAGCACCTACCAGCTGCTGGCCAACGAGGCGTGGCAGCGCGGCAACCCTGTCGCGGCCGGGGCACTGCCGTGGTCGATCGCCAATCGCGTGTCGTACTGCCTCGATTTCAAGGGGCCGAGCATGCCGGTCGACACGGCCTGTTCCTCTTCGTCGGTCGCGATCCATCTGGCCTGCGAGAGCCTTCGCAGGCAGGAGTGCCAGGTGGCTGTCGCCGGCGGGGTGAATCTCTACCTGCATCCCTCGAAGTACCACGGCCTGTGCAGCAAGCGCATGCTGGCGCAGGCCGGGCGCACCCGCAGCTTCGGTGCCGGTGACGATGGTTTCGTGCCGGGCGAAGCCGTGGGAACGTTGATCCTCAAGCCGCTCGGCCGCGCACGGGCCGATGGCGACCGCATCCATGCCGTGATTCTCGGCAGCGCCGTCGATCACGGCGGCAAATCGAACGGCTACCTGGCGCCCAATCCGAATTCGCAGGCGAGCGTCATCGCCCGTGCGATGGACAACGCCGGCGTGCATCCCGAATCCATCGGCTACGTCGAAGGGCACGGCACCGGCACCCAGCTCGGCGACAGCCTGGAGATCGTGGCACTGACGCAGGCCTTCGGCAGGCAGACCGAGAAGCGCCGGTTCTGCCCGATCGGTTCGGTGAAAGCGAACCTGGGCCATCCGGAGTCGGCGGCGGGCATCGCCGGCGTGACCAAGGTGCTGCTGCAGATGAAGCATCGGGCGCTGGCGCCGACGATCCATTCCGACGACGTCAATCCGAACATCGATTTCGAGCGGTCCCCGTTCTTTCTGCAGCATGGGCTGCGCGCCTGGGACGCATCGCCCGGCCATCCGCGCCTGGCCCTCGTCAATTCCTTCGGCGCGGGCGGCGTGAACGCCTGCATCGTCCTGCAGGAAGGGGAGCCGCCCGCGATCGGCCTCGCGCCGGCCCTCGAGCCGCAACTGGTCGTGCTCTCGGCCCGGACGCCGGAGCGGCTGCGCGAAGTCGCCCGCAAACTGCTCGATCATCTGAAGCGAGAGGCGGACGTCGAGCTCGCGAGTCTCGCGTACACCCTGCAGGTCGGCCGGGAAGCGATGCCGGAGCGGCTGGCGCTGGTCGTGCGGGACCTGCGCGACGTCTGCACGAAGCTCGAGGCGTGGCTGAGCGGCGGCCCGCGCGACGAGGTGCATCGCGGCAGTCTCGATCCGCGCAAGGGTCGTCCGACAGCATCGAAGCACGACCTCGCGGCCACGGCGGCGCTGCTCGACGAACGCCGGCTCGATGCCGCCGGTCAGGCCTGGGTGACCGGCGCGGAGCTGGACTGGGCGCGGCTGCACGGCGCGCACCCTCCCGCGCGCGTCTCGCTGCCTACCTATCCGTTCGCGCGCGACCGTCACTGGATCGCGGACGCGCCGGCACAGCCACCGCTCGAGCCACGGCAGGGCGCGGCACGCCTGCACCCGCTGCTCTCCCACAACTCGTCCACCTTGAGAGAGGTCAGCTTCAGCGCGATGCTGTCCGGCTCCGCCTTCTACGCGCGCGAGCACCGCGTCAACGGGCAGCGGATCTTCCCCGGGGCCGGCTTCCTGGAGATGGCCTGCGTGGCCGGCGAGCTGGCCGGGACGCGGAAGGTGCGCAAGCTTCGCGACATCGTCTTCATCCAGCCGCTCGCGTTCACGGACGACGCGCAGCTCGTCCGCATCTCGCTCACGCCGGCCGAAGCAGACGCGGGCTTCGTCGTGACCTCGTACGACGCGAAGCGCGAGAAGGTGGTGCATTCGGAAGGCCTGATCCTGTTCGACGACGCCGCGACCAGCCCCGCGAGCGAGGAGCCGCTGCCGCTGGAGCGCCTCAAGCAGCAGTGCTCGGCGCCGACCGAAGGGGCCCGCCACTACGACTTGTTCGAGCAGGCCGGCATCCACTACGGGACAGCGTTCAGGACGATGCAGGAGCTCTACCTGGGCCCGTCGTTCGCCCTCGCCAGGCTCGTCGTCGCCGAAGACCAGAAAGCGGATTTCGACGAGTTCGTGCTGCATCCCTGCCTGGTCGACGGCGCCTTGCAGACGGTCTCCGGGCTCGCCGGCAGGGCCGAGGCATCCGTGCCGTACCTGCCCTTTTCGATCGACGAGATCGAGATTCTGCGACCGCTTTCCCGCACCTGCCACGTACATGTCGAGGAGGCGGAGGCCACGCGCAGAGGCGGTGGGGCAGAGATCCGGCAATTCCATGTCCGGATCACCAACGACCGGGGCCTCGTGGCGGTCTCGATCCGCAACTTCTGCGTCCGCGCCTTCAGGACGAAGTCGGCCGCCGCGGCGCTCGCCGCATAGCACGCGAATCATCAATTCCTTCTGGAGAGAGTCATGAAGAGGCTGTTGGACTTCGTCACGCATTACCTTGCCAATGTGCCGGAGTGGGTGCGGACGCGAAAGGCGCTGATCCTGCTGCTGCATGCCACGGCCACGGCGTTCTTCATCTACGGCATGACGAAGCTGCAATTCGATTTCACGATCGAACGCTGGCTCCGGCAGGACGATGCCGCCTTCGTCGCGTACAACGACTTCCACGAGCAGTTCGGCAGCGACGACGGCGTCGTGATCATGTACAAGCCGAAGGACGGCAACGTGTTCACCGCGGAGTCCTTGCAGGCGGTCAAGGGCATCCGCGACGAGCTGGTCAACTACTACGTCAGATTGAAGCCGGGCGGGACGTCGGCGCTCGCCCATGTCGTCAAGGTCGACACGCTGATCAACGCGCCCG
>CAZZWY010000400.1:0-4495 GCA_964657785.1 uncultured Acetobacteraceae bacterium | reverse complement strand
TGGCATATTGCGGCACACGCACTGGCATATTCTTTGCAGCGCAGCAAGTGTCCCCCCTCGCCGCCGCCGCGCGCCGCATCACCCATGACGATCGATCCCGCCTTGCTGAACGACCGCTTCGCCGACGGCCTCGGCGGTGGCGAGGCCGCGGAGAACGATGGCTTCCTGCAGCGGGTGCTCGCCCGCAAGACGGTGCGCCGCTACACCGACACGGTGCCCTCCGAGGCCTTGCTCGACCTGCTCACCGCGACGGCGCTTTCCGCCTCGGCCAAGTCCGACTTCCAGCAGGCGACGATCCTGCGGCTGACCGATGCCGGCGTTCGCGCGCAGATCGGCGCGATGTTCCCGGCGATGCCGTGGATCGGCGCGTCCCCGGTGTTCTTCGTCTTCCTCGGCGATGCGCGGCGGCTGCAGCGCATCGGGGCACTGCGCGGCAAGCCGGTCGACAACGGCACGCTCGAAGGATTCTTCAACGCGACGGTCGATGCGGCGCTGGTGCTGCAGACCTTCATCCTCGCCGCGGAGTCGCAAGGGCTCGGCTGCTGCCCGATCAGCGTCATCCGCAACCGGGTCGACGAGATCGCACCGCTGCTCGGCCTGCCCGACCTGGTGTTCCCGGTCGCGGGCCTCTGCGTCGGCTACCCGGCGGACGCCGGTCATGTGAGCTTGCGGCTGCCGCGCTCGATCACCGTGCAACGCAATCGCTACGACGATGCCGCCCTGCCGGAACACCTCGACCGCTACGACCGCACGCGCGACAGCCGCCATGCGCTGACGCAGCAGCGTGCCCCGGCGAAGTTCGGCGTGGCGCCGTTCTACGGCTGGTCGGAAGACAAGGCGCGCCAGGCGGCGGAGCCGGAGGGCGCCGCGTTTCCCGAATACCTGCGAGAGCACGGCTTCACGCTGGAGTGAAGCGCCGGGCGCCTCTCTTCTTCTCGTTGTCGGTCCCCGTATCACTACCCAAGGAGTTCACCCATGTCGTTCTCACTTTCGCGCATCGCGTCGCGTCGCGGCGCCATCGCCGCCCTCCTGATGCCGCTCGCGCTGCTCACGGCGCTCCCGTCCGCGCACGGCGCAACGCTCGAGGAAATCAAGAAGCGCGGCTACATGGTCGTGGCGACAGAGGACGACTTCCGCCCGTTCGAGTTCGTGAAGGACGGCAAGCCCACCGGCTTCGACAACGAGATGGTCGAGGCGCTGAAGAAATACGCGCCGTTCGAGATCCGCCAGGAAATCCTGCCGTGGACCGGCATCCTCGCCGGGGTGTCGACCGGCAAATACGACATCGCGATCACCGCGGCGATCATCACCAAGGAGCGCGCGCAGTCGCTCGACTTCACCAGCCCGATCGCCGACGCGACGCACTACTACGTCAAGCGCAAGGACGACACCTCGATCATGTCGGTCAAGGACCTGAGCGGCAAGACGGTGGGCGTGCAGGCCGGCAGCGCCCTGCTCGGCCGTCTTCCGGAATTGAAAGCCACGCTCGAGAAGAGCGGCGGCACACTCGGCAAGGTCGTCGAGTACACCTCGTACCCCGAGGCCTATCAGGACCTGGCCCTGAAGCGCACCGACTACGTCGTCAACACCGTGATCAACCTGAAGTCGCTGGTCGCCGAAAAGCCGGGCGTGTTCGAGCTGGGGCAACCCGTCTCGGGCAAGTCGTTCCCGGCCTGGGCGATCAAGAAGGGCAACGCCGACCTGCTCGCCTACATGAACGAGTTCATCGCCAAGCAGAAGGCCAACGGCACGATGCCCGGCCTTCAGAAGAAGTGGTTCGGCCAGGCGTTCGACCTGCCGGTCTCGTTCACGCCGGAATTCTGATGAGCGCTCGTCTCGAATGAGCCACGCCGACGTGCTGTCGATCTTCGCGGGGGCGTTGACCACGCTCCTGCTGTCGGCAGCCGGCATCGCGATCGGCCTGCCGGTCGGCCTCGGGCTGGCGCTGCTGCGCTGGGCGCGAGTGCCGGTCGCCTCGCAGATCGTCGCCGTCTACGTCAGCCTGCTGCGCGCCACGCCGCTCGTCACCTTGCTGCTGCTGCTCTTCTTCGCGCTGCCGAACATCGACATCCCGATCGGCCCGCTCTCCGCCGGGGTGCTGGCGCTGACGCTGAACACGGCCGCATTCAATTGCGAGGTGTGGCGTGCCTCGCTGATGGATTTCCCGAAGGACCAGATCGAAGCGGCGCAGTCCGTCGGCATGCGGCGCGGCCTGCGCTTTCGGCGCATCGTCTTTCCGCAGGTGGTGCGTACCAGCCTGCCGGGCCTGGTCAACGAGATGTCGCTGCTGATCAAGGTGACGCCGGTGCTGGCGGTCGTCGGCGTCGTCGACATCACCCGCGCCGCGTCGCGCATCGGGGCCGAGACCTATGAGCCGCTGCCGCCCTTCCTCGTCGCCGTCGCGATCTACGTGCCGATCGTGTTCGCGCTCGTCAGCGTGCAGCGCCTGATCGAGCGGCGAACGCGTCGGCTGGAGGCTGCCGCGTGATCCACGACTTCGCCGTCGTCTGGGGGGAACGCAGCCTGCTGCTCGACGGCCTCGGCAACACCGTGCTGCTCTCGATGCTCGGCGCCCTCGGCGCGCTGGTCCTCGGCGCGCTGCTCTCGAGCGTGCTGATGACGCCGGCGCGGGCGCCCGTCGCCAAGCTCGGCGTGTTCGCGGCCCGCGTCTTCGTCGACGGCCTGCGCTGCACGCCCTTCCTGCTGTTCGCCTACATCCTCTACTACGGCCTGCCCTCGATCGGGATCCGCTTCGACAACTGGAGCGCGAGCCTGACCGCGCTCGTCCTGTACCACACCGCCTACATGGCCGAGATCCTGCGCAGCGCCTGGTCGGCGCAGCCGAAGGAGCCGATCGAAGCGGGCCTGGCCTTCGGCTACAGCGGCTTCGGCCTCTTGCGCCGCATCGTGCTGCCGCCGCTGCTGCTGTCGGCCGGGCCGGTGGTGGGCAACCAGATGATCCAGATCGTCAAGGACAGCGCCTTCCTGACGGTGATCGCCGTTCCCGAGCTGACCCACGCCGCGAGCTCGATCCAGTCGCGCCACTACGTGCCCTTCGCCGCGTTCATCGTCGCGGTGATGTTGTACTGGGGCATCTGTCTCGTCATCGAGGCGGGGGTCGCCTCGATCGGTCGCATGGCGCAGGCGCGTCGATGAAGCGCCTCGAGGGGCCCGCCCTGTCAGGCGCCCCGGATACGCCGACCCTGCAACTCAGCGGCATCTGCAAGCGCTTCGGTTCGTTGCAGGTGCTCGCCGACATCGGCATCGAAGTCGCCCGTGGCGAGACAGTGTGTCTGCTCGGGCCCTCGGGCTCGGGCAAGTCCACCCTGCTTCGCTGTATCAACTGGCTGGAGCGCCCCGACAGCGGCCGGGTGCTGCTCGAAGGCCGGCCGGTCGGCCTGTCGACCGGCGGCGTGGTGATGGACGACCGGCAGCTCGCGCTGATGCGCACACGCATCGGCATGGTGTTCCAGCACTTCGCCTTGTGGCCGCACTTGACGGTGCTCCAGAACGTGATGGAGGCGCCGTTGCACGTGCAGAAGCGCCCGAAGGCCGAGGTCGCCGAGGAAGCCCGGGCGATGCTGCGGCGGGTCGGCCTGCTCGAGAAGCAGGACGTGTTTCCGGCCCGGCTCTCGGGCGGCCAGAAGCAGCGCGTCGGCATCGCCCGGGCGCTGGCGATGAAACCCTCGCTGCTGCTGTTCGACGAGCCCACGAGCGCACTCGACCCCGAACTCGTCGGCGAGGTGCTCGCGGTGATGCGCGACCTCGCCCGCGACGGCATGACGATGGTGGTGGTGACGCACGAGATGGCCTTCGCCCGCGACGTGGCGAGCCGGGTCATCTTCATGGACCGCGGCGGCATCGTCGAAACCGGCGCGCCCGACTCCTTTTTCCGCGACCCGAAGACCGACCGCGCCAGGCAGTTCCTGCTGCGCTACGCGACCGACCCCTCCGCAGCCACCGCAACGAGCGCATCACGATGAACCCGACATCCCATCATCTGCGCGCGAGCGTCGCGACCTGCCACTGGGGCAGCTTCGACGCGCGGACCCCGCCGGTGCTCGAGGTCGCGAGCGGCGACCGCATCACCGTCGACACGGTCAACGGCGCGGCCGACGTGACCCCGGCGTCGGGCTTTCACGTGCCGCCCGAGGTGCGCGAGATCCATGCGCGCAGCGAGCGCTTCCTGCCCGGCCACATCCTAACCGGGCCGGTCGCGGTGACCGGCGCGATGCCGGGCGACACGCTCGAGGTGCGCATCGTCGACGTCCGGCTGCGCCAGGACTGGGGCTTCAACGTCATCCGCCCGCTCTCGGGCACCTTGCCGGCCGAGTTCGACGAGTACCGCCTCCTGCACATTCCGCTCGACGCCGAGCGCCTGCTGGCGCACCTGCCCTGGGGCATGGCGCTGCCGCTGCGGCCGTTCTTCGGCATCCTCGGCGTCGCGCCGCCGGGGCACTGGGGCCGCATCGACACCATCGTGCCGCGGGCGCAC
>CAZZWY010000399.1:4124-4506 GCA_964657785.1 uncultured Acetobacteraceae bacterium | reverse complement strand
GAGCCCGCCGTCGCTCGCACGCGGCCGCCCGTTCGCAGGCGCTTCAGCGCGGCGGCGGCTGCTCCCGGCCGCGCAGCCACTTCGTCACCAGCGGAAGGCCCACGCCGAAGAGCAACGAGAGTAGGCCGCCGCCCTTGGCCGGCAGCTTCAGGCCGCTGCGGGTGGCCGCGCCGATCAGGGTGCCGATCGTCGCGACCGCGGCATGCCAGCGCGGCGACTTCGCGACCGCTGCCGGCACGCCCGTGGGCACCGGCGGCGGGCGCTTCGGCGAGGGCCAGGAGATCTTGGCGAGCGCTTGCGAGAGCAGGTTGCGGCGCGCCCGCGCCTTGGCGTTGAGGCGCCAGCGCACACCGATCACGGCCGCGCCGAGCGCCGCCGCGCC
>CAZZWY010000399.1:0-4114 GCA_964657785.1 uncultured Acetobacteraceae bacterium | reverse complement strand
AGGCCGATGCCGCCCCAGCGTGCGGCACGCCCGGCGTGGCCGCGCACCGCGACGGCGAGTTCCTCGTTGTGGCGCCGCCAGTCCCGATCGACGGCGACCACGCGCTGCTCAGCCTCGCGGATCAGCGCGTCGAGGTCCGGCTTGGCGTCCTTGTGGGCGTCTGTGGAAGGGGTCTTCGTCATGGCGCCTTGCGCTCCGGTGCGGGGACGGGGGCAATGCTGCTCGCCGCAGCACCGGGCCCCGGGTTCGTGAACGGTGTGTCCCGGGCCGGGGCGGGAGGGCGGCCGGCGAGCGTCAGGTGTCGAACGGTGGCGGGCAGGCTCAGGAAACGTGTCAGCGAGAGCGCGTAGCCGAGCGCGATGACGGCGCCGCCGAGGTTGAGCACCAGCACGATCAGCACCGCCCAGCCCCAGGCGAGCCCGACCTGGATCAGCGCCGCGATGATCGCGCCCCAGAGTACCACCCAGCCGGTCAGCAGCAGCAGGGCCGCGAACGCGCCGAGCACGACGATCACGATGAGCGCCTGCTTCGCCCGCTGCAGCTCGAGCGTCAGCAGATGAACGCGTTCGCCGATGAGTCGCGGAATGTCCTCGATCAGGGCACGCAGCAGGTCGAACGTCGAGGGTGCGGGCTTCGGGCCGGGGGTGCCCGCGCCGGGAGGGGGTCGCACGGTGGCCATCTCAGCGGCCGCTCCGGCCGAGCAGGAAACCGACGCCGGCGGCGACCGCGAGCGCCTGCAGCGGCTTGCCGCGCACCCACTCGCTGCAGGCGGCCGAGAGTTCGGCGAACTGCTGCCGGGCCGATGTCGCGGCCTCGGCGGGGTCGGGCCGGGGCGGCGAGGTGCCGACGGCAGCGTCGTCGAAGCGCGGGTCGACGTCGCTCGGCGGCAGGCCGGGCGCGTCGCTGCCCGGCAGGTTGGCGCGGGGGGTGTCGGTCATGAAGTCGTCCTCGTTGAAAGGTGAGGTGGGGTGAACAAGAAATGTCGGACGCGGATCAATGGCGATGCGGCGTGCCATGACGCACGAACGTCTTGGCGGGGTCGCCGGTGCGCAGCCCCGGGTCGCCGACGACCGACGTCGCTCGCCGCGCGGCACCACCGTCGCACGCGAAGGGGCGATGATGACCCATTCCGCGGCGCCGGCTCCTCCGCGCCGCGGTGAGGCGGTGCCGCGAGGGCGCGAAGCCGGCTCGGTCGAGTGCGCCGGGCCCTCGCGAACAACGGTCAGCCCGGTGCGGGCGGCGCGTCGCCGGGTTTCGGCTCTTCGGGATCGGCGGCCGAGCGGACCGGCGAGGTGATCGCCTTGCCGAGCGAGTCGAGCACGGAGTCGTCGGACCGACCGTCGTCGGCGGGCGTGGCAAGGTCTGGGTCGCTGGGGGCGGGGGGCACGCGGGGGCCGTTCATGACTTGCCCTCCACGCCGGCATTCAGCGCCTGGGCCATCTGCAGGTGATGCTGCAGCGCCGGCAGCGTCGTGCTGGCGAAGGCCTTGACCTCGGCGTCCTTGGCCGAGCCGGCGGCGCGCTGGAACAGCCGGACGGTGTTGCGATGCGCGGTGAGGCCGATCATGCTCGCATAGCGCTTGTCGAAATTGGCGCCGCTCATCGCATCCAGCAGCTTGATCTTCGCGCTCTGCGCGAGCGACGGCGTGTCCGACACCGCCACCCCTTTGGCCAAGGCGAGCGATTTCAACGCTTCGCCGGTCTTGGTGTGCTCGTCCACCATCTGCCGGGCGAAGGTCTTGATCTCCGGACTGGCGGTCTTGGTGAGCGCCAACTTGCTCGCCTCGATCTCGGCGTTGCCGTTCTGCGCTGCCTGCCTGAGGAACGCGGCGTCGGCGCGCGCCAGCTTGGCGCTGCCGGTCACGGGGGTGGTGGCGGCTATCGTGGCGGCCTTGTCGGCGGCTTGACCGGTGGCCTGCGCGTGGGCCGGGGCGATGGCGCAGCAGGCCGCCAGGGTGATCGCGCCGAACCGCGGCAGTCGGCGCAAAGGGGTCGGATCGAGCATGGAGTGAGTCTCCGGTCATTTTCGGCCAGGGCAGGGGGCAACCGGCATACCCGAGTACCGCGCGCCACCCCCTGGGATCAACCTGCGCGATGAACCCGCGCGGTCGAAGTGGCCTATCGTCTCGTTTCGTTACGCCACCCTGGAGCGCTGCATGAGTGACCCGTATCGCGAGACGCCGCTGTCCCGGGCCGAGGTCGACGCCTCGCGCCACCCGCGCGTGATCGAGTTCGGCGCGCCGTGGTGCGGCATCTGCGCCGCAGCGCAGCCGGCGATCGATGCGGCTTTCGCTGCGCATCCCGGTCTGGAGCGCCTGAAGGTCTGGGACGGCCCCGGCCAGCCGCTCGGCCGCTCCTTCGGCATCAAGCTCTGGCCGGCGCTGGTGCTGCTCGAGGGCGGGGTCGAGGTGGCGCGCCTCGTCCGGCCGACCGACCGCGCGGCGATTTCGGCGGCGCTCGATCGCCTGATGCCGCCGGGCGGTTCGGCACCGCCGCCGGGCTGACCCGGCGCCGGCCGCGCTCGCCCCGCGTCAGGCCAGCGGCCGCTTCGGTACGTAGGCCGCGCCGGGCACCATCGCGCCCGATCGCGACACGAACCAGTAGAGCGCCCCGGCCACGCCGCCGGCGATGAAGAGCGAGAAATTGGCGAGGACGGCGGCGAGAGACGGCACCACGTTGCAGGCGAAGCCGATTATCGACGCCGGAATCAGCGCCATGATCGCCTGCAGGTTGAAGCCGTTGGTGTAGGCGTAGCGTCCGGTCGGGGAGGTCGTGTAGAGGTCGGGGATGGTGACCGAGCGGCGCTTGACGAGGTAGTAGTCGACCAGCAGAATGCCGTAGAGCGGGCCGATCGCGCAGGCCAGCATGTCGATCGTGTAGTGGATCATCTCCGGGTTCTTGAAGAGGTTCCAGGGCGTCACGAAGATCGACCCGACGGCGGCGATCATCCCGCCCATGCGCCAGCTGATCTTGCTCGGCGCGAGGTTGGTGAAGTCGAACGCCGGCGGCACGAAGTTCGCCACGATGTTGATGCCGATCGTCGCCAGCACGAAGGTGACGGCGCCGAGCAGCACGACCATCGGCGAATCCATCTTGCCCACCATCTCGACCGGATCGGTGATCAGCGCGCCGAAAACCGGCACCGTCGCGGCGCTGGTGACGACCGTGACGATCGAGAACGCCAGGTAGTTGAGCGGCAGACCGAGGAAGTTGCCCTTGCGGACTTCGTCGAACGACTTGCAGTAGCGCGAGAAGTCGCCGAAGTTGAGCACCGGCCCAGCGAAGTAGCCCGCGACCAGCGCCGTGGCGGTGATCATCGTGGTGACGACTTCCATCCCGGCAAGATGCTTGTCGCTGAGCTGCAGGCTGAGGTTGCCGAATCCGCCGGCCCGCCAGAGCAGGTAGCCGGCGAGAACGAACATCACGACGTAGACCGCCGGGCCGGCGAAGTCGATGAACTTGCGGATGGCGCCCATGCCGTTCCAGAAGACCAGCGCCTGCAGCACCCACATCGTCATGAACGCGACCCAGCCGAGCGTCGAGAGGCCGGCGAACCCGTGCTGCGCCAGCTCGGCGTACGGGGCGACCTCCGGCATGAACTTGAGCATCAGCACGACGAGGGCGTGCGACGCGAGGTACGTCTGGATGCCGTACCAGCCGACCGCGATCAGGCCGCGGATCAGCGCCGGGATGTTGGCGCCGCGAACGCCGAAGGCCGAACGGCACATGACGGGGTACGGCACGCCGTGGGTCTGGCTCGGGTTCGCGATCAGGTTGCAGAAGTACTTGACGATCAGGATGCCGGCGAGCAGCGAGATCAGCACCTGCCAGCTCGTGAGGCCGAGCGCGAACAGGCTGCCGGCGAAGATGTAGCCGCCGACGCTGTGCACGTCCGACATCCAGTAACAAAAGATGTTGTAGCGCGTCCAAGTCTGGCGCTTCAATGGGGCCAGTTCGTGGTTGTAGAGCGTGGGGTCGGCATTCTTGATGACGAGGATGTCATCGAGGTTGGTTTCACTTTGGGACACGACGTTCTCCTTCGGCGGTTGCAAGGCCATTTCGAGGGCTTCCGCGGCGCGCTGGTCGCCAAAACGGTGCGGTGGGACCCAGCCGTT
>CAZZWY010000398.1:0-4514 GCA_964657785.1 uncultured Acetobacteraceae bacterium | reverse complement strand
CCCCGGCCGAGCGGCCAGGGTGCGCATCTTTTTCGCTGCTTGCCGCATTCGTCACAGAGATTGTACTGACCTTCTTCCTGGTCCTGACGGTCCTCGGTTCGACAGACGTGAAGGCCCCGGTCGGCTTTGCCGGCGTGGCCATCGGCCTGGTCCTCACACTGATCCATCTGGTCGGAATTCCCATCACCAACACTTCTGTCAACCCCGCTCGCAGCCTCGGGCCCGCGCTCTTTGTTGGCGGATGGGCCCTTCAGCAGCTCTGGCTCTTCATCGTGGCGCCGCTGCTTGGTGCCGTCGTGGCGGCCGCGGCCGCAATCGTCGTGACCGCGTCGAAGGCGAAGCCGGCGACGGCGTGTCCGACAGCGCGCTCGCAGCGGATCGGTTCGCCGGGGCAAACGGTGACACCGGGTCGGATGTCGACGAATTCCGTCGGGACCCCGAGCCGGTCTTCGAGTCATCGCTACCGGTGACCGAGGCGGCGAATACCGTCGCGGAGACGGCGGCACCGCACGCGGAGCCGCTCGCGGCGACGGAGAGCGCGATGGGCGACGGAACGAGCCCGACGTCCGCGCCGATCGTCGGTGAGACCGATGCGGCTCTCGTACTGGAAAACGTTTCCGAAGAAGAGGCGCCCGCGGCGGTGGCCGAACCTGCGGCCGAAGCCGTCGTGCCGGCCGAGGCGGTCGCTCGGCCGTCCGAAGAGCATGGCTCGCCGACGCGAACCGTCGAGACCGGCGCCGAATCGCTCGTCGCCAAGGCGATGGCCGCGGTGACGGAACCGGCGCCGGAACCTGTGTTCGAGCACGTATCGAGCCCGTCGCCGGCCCCGGCCTCCCAGCCTGCGTACGCGCCGGCCCCGGCACCCGCCGATCTCGAAGACGCGCTTTCGGATGCCGGACTACATCTCGTCCAGACGGACGCAGCCAAGCTGGCGAACGCGGTGTACCGCACGCCGGATGGCACCGACGCGCCACGCGTCTCGCGCGAGCGTCGGCGGATGGCGCCCCCACCGGCCGAGCCGCTCGCTCAGGTCGAAACCAGGAAGAATTGACCGGCGGCAATGACCTCCCAGGCCTCACCGCAACTCCTGCAATGGATAGACGAACAACTCGGTCGGGGCTGCGTCCCCGCCGAGATGGTCGAGGCGATGGTGACCGTCGGCCACGCACGGTCCTTCGCCGAGGAGTTGATCGGTCAGAGGTCCTGCAAGAAATTAGACGTCAACCCGGCGGTCGCAGGGCAGACGACCTCCGGGTCGCCTGCTTCAGATGCGGTCATCGATCAAGTCAACGAAGTCCCGGAACCGCTGCCGGCGCCGTTGGCGTCGGGCGCGAGTTCGCTGCTGATCGACGGGCATCGCGTCGAGATCCTGGTCAACCTGCACTATCCGAGAATCGTCGTCTTCGGCAACCTGCTGACCGGCGACGAGTGCGCCGCGTTGATCGCGGCGTCGCGGCCCAAGCTGCTGCGCTCCGAGACGGTCAACCGCGATAGCGGGGGCACCGAGCTCAACGAAGCCCGGACCAGCGAAGGCACCTATTTCTTCCACGACGCGTCGCCGCTGCTGGAAAAGCTCAATCGGCGTTTTGCGCAGGTGACGCGCTGGCCTCTCGCCCACGGTGAACCGCTGCAGATCCTGCACTACGGCGTCGGCGCCGAATACCAGCCGCATTACGACTATTTCTCTCCCGAGGACGCCGGCACGGCCGCGCTGCTGACGCACGGGGGCCAGCGCGTGGCGACGCTGATCACTTACCTCAACACGCCGGAAGCCGGCGGTGCGACGGTGTTTCCGGACGTCGGTCTCGAAGTGGCGCCGATCCGCGGCAACGCCGTCTTCTTCGCCTACGAACGTGCGCAGCCGGTCAGCAGGACGCTGCACGGCGGAACGCCGGTCGTCGCCGGTGAGAAGTGGATCGCGACGCGATGGATGCGCGAGAACGTCTACGCATGACGCCTCGCGTGGGGGCCGCCGTCATCCCGATCCTGGCGGCGCGTGAGTCGCTGCCGCGGGCGGAGACGCTCGGCGGCGAACCGGCGACCGGCCTGCTGCGCGACCGGCTCGGCAGGCGTCTGCACGACCTGCGCATCTCCGTCACCGACCGCTGCAACTTTCGCTGCACCTATTGCATGCCGAAGGACGTCTTCGACCGCGACCATCCCTATCTTCCGCACGCCGATCTCCTGACGTTCGAGGAGATCACGCGTCTCGCGCGCGCATTCGTGGCGCACGGCGTCGAAAAGGTCCGGCTCACCGGCGGCGAACCGCTGCTGCGCAGGAACGTGGAGGCGCTGATCGCGCAGTTGGCGACCCTGCGGACGCCGGACGGGCAGCCCGTCGATCTGACGCTGACCACCAACGGCTCGTTGCTGCGCCGGAAGGCGGTGGCGTTGCGCGCGGCCGGTTTGCAGCGCTTGACGGTCAGCCTCGATGCGCTGGACGACGCCCGCTTTCGCGCGATGAACGACGTCGATTTCCCGGTCGCGGCCGTGCTCGACGGGATCGCCGCCGCGGCCGATGCCGGGTTCGCGTCGATCAAGGTGAACATGGTGGTCAAGCGCGGCGTCAACGACGACCAGGTCGAAGCGATGGCGCGGCATTTCCGCGGGACCGGCCATGTGCTGCGTTTCATCGAATTCATGGACGTCGGGGCATCCAACCACTGGCACGGCGACGAAGTCGTGCCCAGCGCGGCGCTGGTCGAGCGCATCGCGGCCCTTTTCCCGATCGACGCGGTCGCCGCGAATTATCCCGGCGAGGTCGCGGAGCGCTGGCGCTATCGCGATGGCGGCGGCGAGATCGGCTTCATCTCCAGCGTCACCCAGCCTTTCTGCGGCGACTGTTCGAGGGCACGTCTGTCGCCCGAGGGCAGGCTGTACACCTGCCTCTTCGCATCCGGCGGCACCGATTTTCGGGGCCTGCTGCGATCCGCGGCCGACGATGCCGCCCTCCAGCGCGCCGTCGGCGCCGTCTGGCAGATGCGCGCCGATCGGTATTCCGAAGCACGCGGCGCCAGGCCCGCGACACCCTCGCCCAAGATCGAGATGTCGTATATCGGCGGGTGACAGTCGTTGAGGTTGGTGCGGCGCACCTACAACAGTCTTGTCATATCCATCGCCCGGAATTCGGTTGATGATAAACACGCATCCCGCTGTTTATAAACAAACTATTGCCCACTGCCGGGAGGCCGTTCAGCGCCGGTGACACAAATTTCATCGTTGCCAGGATTCACGAATCTGTAAGATCGCGTTACGACACTGGCGATCTTTCGTAGCGGATTCATCCTCGATGCGGCACTGGCAAACCCCCAAGAAACCCAAGGCGCGCATCGAGATCATCCCGATGATCGACGTGATGATGTTCCTGCTGGTCTTCTTCGTTCTGATCAGCATCAACGTCATTCCGGCCCTCGGGGTCAAGACGACGTTGCCGACCTCCGAGCAGGCCCAGGACATCAAGTCTGTGGTCAACGCGCTCGTGACGCTCGGCAAGAACGACGAGTTGCAGCTCAACGGCAAGACGATCGACCTGGCGCAACTGGCGCCGTCGATCCACGCGCTCGAGCGGCCCGACAACAAGGTCGCGGTCATCGTCAACAGCGACAAGGGCGTGGAAGTCCAGCGTCTGATCGACGTCATGGATGCCCTGAAGGGCAACGGGTTCGCGTCCTTCTCGATCGCGTCCAAGAAAAAGTCCTGAGCAGCACCGCCCATGGCCTATCTCTACCGGCACCGCAACGTCCCGGCCAGCGCCGCTGCATGCGCGGTCGTCGCGCTCGCGATCTACACGCAGACGCACCGACCGATGGCGCCGAAGCGCGAGAACGTGCTGGAGCCGATCACGGTGACGTTGACGGAGATGCCACCTCCGCCGCCGGTTGCGCCGCCCCCGCCGACACCCACGCCACCACCCCCTTCGCCGCCGCGACCGAGTCCGACGCCACCGCCGCCGACGCCCGCTCCGCCCCGCCCGACGGAGGCGAAGCCCGCGCCATCGCCGGATTCGATCCCGGTGCCGGCCACGAAGGCCGAGCCGCCCGCTCCTGCGGCGCCTGCGACGCCGCCAACACCACCCGCTCCACCCGCGCCGCCGCCTGCCCCTCCCGCACCACCGGCGGCGCCGGCCGCGGATGCGAGCGCGACTTACACGGGGAAGGTGCGTGCCTACCTGAACAGCATCAAGCGCTACCCGACCGGTCGTGAGGCGAGCCTGCAGCACCCCGAAGGCAAGGTGCGCGTGTGGTTCATCGTCAAGCGCGATGGCTCGGTGGTCGACGCCGGCATCGACGACTCCTCCAACTCGATTCTGCTCGACAACGCCGGCCTCGCCACGGTGAAGCGCGGCACATTGCCCGCCTTCGAAAGCGCCTTCGGCTCGGAGGAGACCCATCGCTTCACCGTCGACCTCGACTTCAAAGCACCTGGTTAATCGCAGCTCCCCCATCCAGCTTTTTCTTTTGTTCTCCTTCTCTCGTCTCTCGCCACGGAGCAGTCCCATGAAGTTTCAATTCACC
>CAZZWY010000397.1:0-4522 GCA_964657785.1 uncultured Acetobacteraceae bacterium | reverse complement strand
CGCCTCGGCTGCCGGCCGATCGCCGAAGAGGTGGGGCCCGAGCCGCTCGGGCGTCGCCTGCACCAGGTGCGAGAGCTTCTCGAACGCCGCCAGTTCGTGGATCAGCCGGACGATGTCGTCGACGTCGCGAGGTTCGGCGGGGCGGAGCGAGAACGGGGCGGTGGAAGGCATCGGCGGATTCTCCCACCGGCGGCCGGGCCGAACCTGGGCGCCATCGCGACACGGCCGCCCTGCGTCGCCGCGTACAGTGCTCGGGATGAACCCCGAGCCGCCCTACGCCGTCCGCCGCGCCAGCCGCGATCTCTACTTTCCGGTCCGCGGCCTGCGCTACCACGCGCTCGTCTGGGGCGACGAATCGCTCGTGACGCCGGTGCGTCCCCCGCTGCTGATGCTGCACGGCTGGATGGACGTCGCCGCCTCGTTCCAGTTCGTCGTCGACGCGTTCGCCGGCGATCGGCACGTGATCGCGATCGACTGGCGCGGCTTCGGCCTGACCGAGTCGCCGCCGGTCGACACGTACTGGCTGCCCGACTACCTCGGCGATCTCGACGCGGTGCTCGATGCGCTGCTGCCGGGCGGTACCGTCGACCTGCTCGGCCACAGCATGGGCGCGAATGCGGCGATGCTCTATGCCGGCATCCGGCCCGAACGCATTCGCCGGCTCGTCAATCTCGAGGGTTTCGGCATGCCGACGACGCAGCCGGAACAGGCGCCGAAGCGCTATGTGCAATGGCTCGACCAGCTGAAGGCGCCGTCGGTGCTGCGCGCCTATCCGAGCCTGGAGGCGGTCGCCGGGCGCCTGCGCAAGACCAACCCGCGGTTGCCGATAGCCCGGGCGTTGTGGCTGGCGCAGCACTGGTCGCGCCCGCGAGCGTCCGTGGAGGGCGCAACCGTGGAATGGGAGATCCTCGCCGACGGCGCCCACAAGCGCATCCACCCGACGCTCTACCAGGTGCCCGAGGCGCTCGCCTGCTGGAAGCGCATCACGGCGCCGGTGCTCTGGATCGAGGGCGACGAGACCGACGTCTCGCGCTGGTGGGGCACGCGCTACACGATCGCGCAGCTGCACGAACGGCTCGCCGTGGTGGCGCAGGTCGAGAGGCACGTGGTCTCGCCGGCGGGGCACATGCTGCACCACGATCAACCCGAGGCGCTGGCCCGGCTGATCGAGCAGTTCCTCGGTTGACGCCGGCGCTGCGCGACACCATGCGAAAATCGACGTTTTGGCAACAGGTTCCGACCGGTCGGGACCGCGCGAGCATCCCATGGACACCGAACACATCAACGCCATCGGCAACGCCCTGATCGACCTGTCCCGGCGCACGGTCGATCTCCGGGGGTATCTTTGACTACGACCGCAAAGCCCTGAGGCTCAACGAAGTCAACGCCGCGCTCGAGAACCCGGCGGTCTGGAACGAGCCGAAGCGGGCCCAGGAGCTCGGCCGCGAGAAGCGCACGCTGCAGACCGTCGTCGAGACGATCGACCACCTGACGAGCAACCTCGCCGACAACACCGAGCTCTTCGAGATGTCGAAGGCCGACGGCGACGAGGCCGGCCTGCTCGGCATCGAGGACGACGCGAAGAAGCTCGAAGAGATCGTCGCCCAGCTCGAGTTCCGCCGGATGTTCAACAACCCGGCCGACCCGCTCAACTGCTTCGTCGACGTGCAGGCCGGCGCCGGCGGCACCGAGGCCTGCGACTGGGCCGGCATGTTGTTGCGCCAGTACCTGAAGTACGCCGAGCGGAAGGGCTTCAAGACGACGATGGAAGACGAATCGGCGGGCGACATCGCCGGCATCAAGAGCGCGACGATCAAGGTCGAGGGCGACTACGCCTTCGGTCTGCTGCGCACCGAGACCGGCGTCCACCGGCTCGTGCGCAAGAGCCCGTTCGATTCCGCCGGCGGTCGCCACACGAGCTTCGCGAGCATCTTCGTCTACCCCGAGGTCGATGATTCGATCGAGATCGACATCAATCCGTCGGATGTGCGCACCGACACCTTCCGCGCGAGCGGCGCCGGCGGCCAGCACATCAACAAGACCGACTCGGCGGTGCGCTTGACCCACATCCCGACCGGCATCGTCGTGCAGTGCCAGGACGGACGCAGCCAGCACAGCAACCGCGACGTCGCCTGGAAGCGCCTGCGCTCGCGCCTCTACGACCACGAGATGAGAAAGCGCATGGAAGAACAGCAGAAGCTCGAGGACACGAAGACCGATGTCGGCTGGGGCCACCAGATCCGCAGCTACGTGCTCGACCAGAGCCGCATCAAGGACCTGCGCACCAACCTCGAGATCAGCAACACGCAGAAGGTGCTCGATGGCGACCTCGATCCCTTCATCGAAGCCAGTCTGAAGCAGGGCGTGTGATGGGCAAGGCTGCTATTTCCGCATTCCTCTTCGACCTCGACGGCACGCTGATCGACAGCATGCCGCATCACCAGGAGGCCTGGGCCCGCTGGCATGCCGAGCACGGTCTGGAACGACCGGACGACGACTTCTTCGCCGCGACCGCCGGAAGAACCAACGTCGAGATCCTGCGCGACCGGCTGCCAGCGCTCGGCGACGCCGAACATGCCGAGCTGGGCGACGCGAAGGACGCGATCTACCGTGATCTCGCCGCCGTGTCGCTCCGCCTGATCCCGGGTGCCGAAGGCTTTCTCCACCGCGCCCGCGCCGCAGGCCTGCGGCTCGCCGTCTGCACCGCCTCGACACCGCTCAACATGCGCATGGCGTTCGACCGCTTCCCGATCGAGCGCTGGGTCGACACGGTGACGAGCCCCTCCGACGGCCTGCGCGGCAAACCGCACCCCGACATCTTCCTCGAGGCGGCGAGGCGCCTCGGCGTCGAGCCGCGAGACTGCATCGTGTTCGAGGACGCAC
The DNA here is from genome assembly GCA_964657785.1 of uncultured Acetobacteraceae bacterium. GTDB lineage: Bacteria > Pseudomonadota > Gammaproteobacteria > Burkholderiales > Burkholderiaceae_C > LMDS01. The sequence goes on along the minus strand of CAZZWY010000397.1, from coordinate 1,639 downwards.
CCCTCGGCGTCGAAGCCGCACGCCGCGCCGGCATGGCGGCGGTGGTGCTGACGACGACGCTCCCCGCCGCTGAATTCGAAGCGTTCGACAACGTGATCGCCGTGGCCGCCGACTTCGACGCACTCGACGCGGTGGCGCTGGCGAATCCGCCGTCGACGCCCGCCCGTCCCTCCCGATCGAAAGCCCCCTGACCATGATGCGCGAAGGCACCCCGACGTTGATCCGTCGCGAAGACTACGCCGCGCCGGCGTTCTGGATCCGTAGCGTCGACCTCACCTTCGACCTCGATCCGGTCAAGACGATGGTCATCAGCCGGATGACGGTGGAGCGCAACGCCGAGCGGCCGGCGCAGGCGTTGCGCCTGCACGGCGAAGAGCTCAACCTGACGCGTCTGCTGGTCGAGGGCGAGTCGGTCTCGTTCCGCCACGAAGACGGCCTGCTCGTGGTCGACAGCCTGAAGGACGTGGCGCCCGGCCCCTTCACGCTCGAGATCCGCAGCACCTGCGCCCCCGAGAGGAACACCGAACTCTCGGGCCTCTACACCTCCGGCGGCGGGCTTTTCACGCAGTGCGAAGCGCAGGGCTTTCGTCGCATCAGCTATTTTCTCGATCGGCCCGACGTGATGGCGGTCTACACCGTCACGCTGCGCGCGTCGAAGGCCGCCTATCCGGTGCTGCTCTCCAACGGCAACCTCGTCGCGCAGGGCGATCTCGACGGCGGTCGCCACTTCGCGACCTGGCACGACCCGTTCCCGAAACCGAGCTATCTCTTCGCGCTGGTCGCCGCCGACCTGGTCGCGCGCGAGCAGCACATCCGCACCCGTTCGGGCACCGACCATCTGCTGCAGGTCTACGTGCGGCGGGGCGACCTGAGCAAGACCGAGCACGCCATGAACTCGCTGATCGCCTCGGTCGCCTGGGACGAAGCCCGCTTCAGCCTGCCGCTCGACCTCGAACGCTTCATGATCGTCGCGGTCGAGGACTTCAACATGGGCGCGATGGAGAACAAGGGCCTCAACGTCTTCAACACGAAGTACGTTCTGGCCACGCCCGCCACCGCCACCGACGTCAATTACGCGGGCATCGAATCGGTCGTCGGCCACGAGTATTTCCACAACTGGACCGGCAACCGCATCACCTGCCGCGACTGGTTCCAGCTGAGCCTGAAGGAAGGCCTGACGGTCTTTCGCGATCAGGAATTCAGCATGGACATGTCGGGCAGCCCGAGCGCCCGGGCGGTCAAACGGATCGAGGACGTGAGGCGCCTGCGCGAGGTGCAGTTCCCGGAAGATGCCGGCGCGATGTCGCACCCGGTTCGGCCGGACAGCTATGTCGAGATCAACAATTTCTACACCGCGACCATCTACGAGAAGGGCTCGGAGGTCGTCCGCATGATGCAGACCCTGGTCGGCCGCGACGGCTTCACCCAGGGCATGGCGCTCTACTTCAAGCGCTTCGACGGGCAGGCCGTCACCTGCGACGATTTCGCGGAATCGATCGCCGACGCCAACCCCGGCAGCGAACTCGCGCGAACCCTGCCGCAATTCAAGCGCTGGTACGCGCAGGCCGGCACGCCCCGGCTCCGGGCGCGCGGCCGCTACGACGCCGAGCACCGCAGCTTCACGCTCACGGTCGAGCAG
>CAZZWY010000396.1:0-4523 GCA_964657785.1 uncultured Acetobacteraceae bacterium | reverse complement strand
CGGTCCCCGAGACCGAGGCCGGGGCCGGCGCGGGATGCGTCGCGGCCCAATGGCGGGCAATGTCGATGCGCCGGCAGACCCAGACACGATCGTGCTGCTGGACGTAGTCGAGAAAGCGCTGCAACGCCTTGAATCGCGCCGGCCGGCCGAGGATTCGGCAGTGCATGCCGACGCTGAGCATCTTCGGCCGCGCCGCGCCGTCGGGGTCGCCTTCGGCGTAGAGGACGTCGAAGGCGTCGCGCAGGTACTGGAAGAAGTGGTCGCCGGTGTTGAACCCCTGCATCGACGCGAAGCGCATGTCGTTGGTGTCGAGCGTGTAGGGCACGATCAGGCGCTGGATCGTCGTGCCGTCGGATTTCTCCACCGGCATCCAGAAGGGCAGGTCGTCGCCGTAGTAGTCGCTGTCGTACTCGTAGCCGCCCTGGTCGGCGACGAGGCGCTTGGTGTTCGGGCTGTCGCGGCCGGTGTACCAGCCGCGCGGCCAAAGCCCCTCGGTCAGGTCGCGAATGATCTGCGTGCCGAGCGCGATGTGGCGGCGCTCGCGGGTTTCGCTCATGTGCTGGTGGTGGATCCAGCGCCAGCCGTGGCAGGCGATCTCGTGGCCGAGTTCGAGCATCGCGGCGGTCAGTTCGGGATGTCGCTGCAACGCCATCGACGCGCCGAACACCGTCAGCGGCAAACCGCGCTTCTCGAACTCGCGCAGGATCCGCCAGACGCCGACGCGCGAGCCGTATTCGTACATCGACTCCATCGAGAGATGGCGCATCTCGAAGGCCTGCGCGCCGATGATTTCCGACAGAAAGGTCTCCGACGCCGGGTCGCCGTGCAGCACGCTGTTCTCGGCGCCCTCCTCGTAGTTCAACACGAACTGCACTGCGATTCGGGCGCCTTGCGGCCACTGCGCGTGCGGCGGGGTGCGCCCGTAGCCGAACAGGTCGCGCGGATAATCGACGGTCATCATGGGTCGTGTGATCCTTCGGGCAACGCGCCGCGGGCGCCGCCGGACTTTACCGCCGACCGTGCCGCCCCCGACCATCGACGACGAGGACAGGAACGAAATGGGCAAGCTGACGACCCACGTGCTCGACACCGCCAACGGCTGCCCGGCCGCTGGCATGGCGGTGACGCTCTTCCGGCTGGACGGCGGTGCGCCGGCCCGGCTCAAGACCCTTCTGCTCAACCACGACGGCCGCGCCGACGCGCCGCTGCTCGACGGTGACAGCTTCCGGCCCGGCCGCTACCGGCTGGTGTTCGCGGTCGCTGCCTACTTCCGGGGCAAGGGTGCCGAGCTGCCCGAGCCGCCGTTCCTCGAGGACGTGCCGCTCGACTTCGGCCTCGCGACCATCGGCCAGCACTACCACGTGCCGCTGCTCGCGAGCCCCTGGGCGTACTCGACGTACCGCGGAAGCTGAGGACCTGTGAACGAGTCCGACATGCCCGCTCGTCCCGCCGAAAAACGCCCACTCGGCGTTGCAAATCCTCGCCGTAGAAGGGACTACGGCTCCGGTTTGCGCCTTGATTGGGCGCTTTTCGGCGGTCCGCTCGGACACGTCGGATTCATTCACAGGTTCTGAGCCGCGGCCGACGGCGCCGTGCGGCGCGCAAACGCGACGCGGCACGGTTCTTGATTGCGATGCCGCGTCTGCAGATGCCCGCCACGCGCTTGTTTCCTTTTCGCTCACGACCTGCATGCACCCCTACCTTCTCGACTGGCTCAACCTGCTGCTGCGCTGGGCGCACATCATCACCGGCATCGCCTGGATCGGGTCGTCGTTCTATTTCGTCTCGCTCGACAACAGCCTGACGCCGCCGAAGGATTCCAACGACACGGCCAAGGGGGTCGGCGGCGAGCAGTGGGGCGTGCACGGCGGCGGCTTCTACCACCACCAGAAGTACCCGGTCTCACCGAAACTCCTGCCCGATCAGCTGCACTGGTCGATGTGGGAGAGCTACTCCACCTGGCTGACGGGCTTTTCCCTCTTCACCGTCCTCTACCTCTTCAACGCGTCGAGCTTCCTGATCGACAAGAGCCTCTTCGACTGGTCGCCCACGGCGGCCGTCTGCACCGCGCTCGGCTTCTTCGTCGGCTTCTGGCTCATCTACGACACGATCTGCCGCGTCTTCGGCAAGGGCCCGAACGGCGACATCACGGTCGGCCTCCTGGTCTTCGGCTTCGTCGTGCTCGCGTCGTGGCTCTCGTGCCACCTCTTCGCCGGCCGCGCGGCGTACCTGCTGGTCGGCGCGATGATGGCGACGACCATGAGCGGCAACGTCTTCTTCTGGATCATCCCGGGGCAGCGCAAGGTGGTGGCGGCGATCCGCGCCGGGCAACCGGTCGATCCGGTGTTTGGCGTGCGCGGCAAGCAGCGCAGCGTCCACAACACCTACTTCACGCTGCCGGTGCTCTTCACGATGATGAGCAACCACTACGGCTTCACCTACGGCGCCGAGCACAACTGGCTGGTGCTGGTGACGATCATGCTGGCGGGTGCGCTGGTGCGCCAGTCGTTCGTCGCCCGGCACAAGGCGCATGCGTTCGGCAAGCGCGTGCCGTGGGAATACGCGATCGCGGGCGTCGCGCTGCTGGCAGGCGTGGTCGCGATCAACCTGCCGGCCGCGCCGCCGCCGGTCTCGCCCGCGGCGGCCGCCGCCGAGCGGGAAATGGCCGCCAAGCCGGCGACCTTCGCCGAGGTGCAGGCCGTCGTCAACACCCGCTGCGTGATGTGCCACAACGCGGTGCTCGCACAAAAGGGCGTGCACCTCGACACGCCCGAGGGCATCGCGAAGAACGCCCAGATGGCCTACCAGCAGGCGGTCGTGCTGAAGCTGATGCCCTTCAACAACGCGACCCAGATCACCGAGGCCGAGCGCGCGCTGATCGGGCGCTGGTTCGAGGCCGGCGCGCCCGTGAAGTAGCGGCGGCCCGGCTCCTCATTCCCTCCCAACGAAGGCGCTCCATGCCCCCGACAACCGTCCACCCGGTCGACGAACGCCTGCCCTTGCCGCGGCTGGCCGCGCTCGGCCTGCAGCACGTCCTCGTGATGTATGCCGGCGCGGTGGCGGTGCCGCTGATCGTCGGCCGGGCGTTGAAGCTCTCGCCCGATCAGGTCGTGCAACTCATTTCGGCCGACCTCTTCTGCTGCGGCCTGGTCACGCTGATCCAGGCGCTCGGCATCGGCAGCTTCGTCGGTATCCGGCTGCCGGTGATGATGGGCGTCACCTTCGCGTCGGTCGGCCCGATGGTCGCGATGGCGAATGCGGTGCCGGGCATCGAGGGGGCGCGCGCGATCTTCGGCGCGATCATCGGCGCGGGCGTCGTCTCGTTCCTGATCGCGCCGCTCGTCAGCCGCTTGCTGCGCTTTTTCCCGCCGGTCGTCACCGGCACGATCATCGCGGTGATCGGCATCACGCTGATGCGGGTCGGCGTGGGCTGGGCGATGGGCGGCCCGCCGAACCTGGCGCAGAACGTCGACGTGCCGAAGCTCGTCGCGATGGTCGACGCGGCGAAATCGGCCTCGGCGGCGGCACCCTCCGCCTCCGCCGTCGTCAAGCTCCCCGGCCCGATCCCGATGCAGGACAGCGCCAGCTACGGCGCCCTCGACAACCTGGCCATCGCCGCGTTCGTTCTTGCGGTGATCCTGCTGATCGCCCGCTACGCCCGGGGCTTTCTCGCCAACGTCTCGGTGCTGATCGGCATCGTCGCCGGCTGCGGCGTGGCGGTCGCGCTCGGCAAGATGAGTTTCGAGAAGGTCGCGAAGGCGCAGGCGTTCGAGTTCGTCACGCCGTTCTCGTTCGGCATGCCGACGTTCGATCCGGTGATGGTCGTGACGATGACGCTCGTCATGCTCGTCGTGATGATCGAGTCGACCGGCATGTTCCTCGCGCTTTCCGACATGACCGGCAAGCCGCTCACGCAGAAGAACCTCGCCGCCGGCCTGCGCACCGACGGACTCGGCACGATCATCGGCGGCGTCTTCAACACCTTCCCCTACACCAGCTTCTCGCAGAACGTCGGGCTGGTCGGGGTGACGGGGGTTCGCAGCCGCTTCGTGTGCGTCGCGGCGGGCGTCATCATGATCGTCCTCGGGCTGCTGCCCAAGATGGGGGCGCTGGTCGAATCGGTGCCGCAGTTCGTGCTCGGCGGCGCCGGGCTGGTGATGTTCGGCATGGTCGCCGCGACCGGGGTGCGCATCCTCTCGAACGTCGACTTCCGCGACAACCGGCACAACCTCTACATCGTCGCGATCGCGATCGGCGCCGGCATGGTGCCGCTGGTCGCGCCCCGCTGGAGCCAGCAGATGCCGCACGCGATGCAGCCGCTGCTCGAGTCGGGGATCCTCCTCACGGCGATCGCCGCGGTCGGCCTCAACCTCTACTTCAACGGCAGCAAGGGCGGCACCGAGGACGCGGTCGCCGCCGCGCGGATGGCCGAGGCGCATTGACCCGCGAGGCGCGCAGCGGCGCCGCCGCCGCCGCCGCCGCGGATTTCGCCGGAGAATGTGCCGATGCAACGCATTCCGGTC